>NZ_VRUW01000087.1:0-19730 GCF_008039475.1 Methylobacterium sp. WL12
ATATACTTACGCGGGAAATGAGGGGTCGCAGGCTCGCCCACCCGCGCTTTCGCGCAACGACCTTGCGGAAGTTGCGGAAGCTGCGGAAGTAACCTTAAGCTGTTGTTCCTGTTGATTAATTACTCCCGCAGACGGTTGCGGAAGTTTTTGCGGAAGTTCCGCGGTTGGTTCAGATCCAGCCTGCCGGCGGATCTCCTCCAGTGCCTTAAAGGGGTCGAACAGGGGCGCATCCATTGTTACGCCTCCCCAACCACTCGGTAGGTCTCGCGGTACGCTTTCCCCTCGATCTCCTGCCGGTTCGCGGGCTCCAAGCGTCCGAACCCGACCAGAGCCTCAATGCGGCGCCGGATGGTGCCGGCGTCCGTCCGAAGGTGGCTCGGTGCAATCTTCTGGATGATGCTAGGGGCCGTCAGGTTGCCCGGCTTCACCTTCTCGACCAGCCAATCAGCCAGGTCGTTCTGCGCGCGGGTCTCGGGATCGAGGATCGCATGCCCGGTCAGGCGCAGCGCTTCCTTCAGGTAGAACATGCCGACGGCGCAGGCCGAGGCCATGATCTCTCCCGAGACCGTCACCTCAAGGTGGCGATCCTGATTGGTGATCCGGCTGGGGTTTGCGGCCGATGGCGCCTCGAACAGGGTCAGGATGCCGGCGATGCGCGCGACGTTCTCGGCCATCTTGAGCGCGGCCGAGCGCACCGGCACCCACATTCCGCCAGGCTTGCACTCGTCCTCGGCGGCCTGCGCGAACCGTTGCCAGAGGCCGCGCGCCTCAACACTCATGCCGAGGATCGGCGGGTCCAATTCGTTGCGGGTGTTCTGCCGGATGGGGAGGCCAACCCCAAGGCAGCGACGGCACTGGCGCTGAAAGGCTACGAGACGGTCGTCGCCGGCCGGGTCGGTGCCACGGATCTCCCGAAGGCCGATCGTGCTGTCGGGCATCGTCACGAGAAAGCGGCCGACGAACCCCTGATCCTTCGCCAGCTCGTCCGCGAGCAACGACGATGCGACCCTCGGCTGGGCGGCGAGGCTGATGCCGACCCTGCGGCCAACGAGGAACAGCGTCTCGCGCGCCCGCACCCGCTGCGCCGACCCGCTGTCCCAAAGTTCGGAGAGGCCGGTGACGGTGCGGGTCTTGGCCTCCTGCCCCATCCCGTGGCCGCCGAGGAACTGTCCGCCTTCGCTGGTGAAGATGCCGATGGAGCCGCGGCCGATCTGAAGCAGGTTCAGGAGCCCTTCGAGGTTCGGTTCCTTGGCGCGGATGACGGGGGCGATCGGATGGTCCGGCTCGCGGAGATCCCGAAGCTTCTGGCGGCGCTCGTCGTGGCCGATTTTGCCGTCGCGCTCGACCTTCTTCTTCTCGGCCTCATAGGCGGCGTGGGACGCTTTGAAGTCGCGTAGGTCTTCGATGTGATCGAGGCGGAGCCGAGCTTCCTCGTCACCGATTGCGGACAGGGCGAGGTTATCGCAGGCGGACTTGCGCTCGCCCGAGACCGCGACCGCGAGCATGAACAGCGACAGCGGGCAGGCTTTCGGCAGGCCCTCGACCTTGATGTCGGCGAGACCTTGGGCGGACAGCATCGCCGCACTGAGGATGGAGTGGGCGCAGAGCGAGCGGGGCGCCTGGACGTGGTACTCCAACGCCTCGACGGCGCCGCGCATCACGGGCGGCAGGTGATCGACCGGGAACGGTGGCGCCGCACTCAGAGCCGGCGCGATCTCAAGGCGGTCTCGCTCCAACGGCTGCGCGCCAGGAAAGCGAGCGCCGTTGCTCCGATCTGGGAAGGGAACCAGGGGTTTCCGCTCTAGAGGCTCGCGGACGCCGTGCACGCCACTATGCATCATGCTTACGGGCCTCTCGGATTTGGTCGTTTAGATCTTTGCCGACGCGCGGGAGCACGATGTCCACAGCGCGGCCGGTTCGATGCCAGCGGGTTCCAACCTCGCGAGAGGCTTGGTCGCTGGCGCCCGCATCGCGCTCGCCGAGGATGGTGAGCTTCCCGACGCCGGGCAGGACAGGGAAGCCGGCAATTCCGGCCGTGGAGCCGAGCGCCCAGACCGGGCTAAGGCCGATCTGCTTGGCGGCTAGACACGTCTCGATACCTTCACCGATCGTAAGGTCGGCAGCGACGGCATCCCCGGCGTCGAGCATCACAGCCGCACCGGCTGCGGTCCCGAGCATCCGGCGTCCGAGCTTCGTCCCTTCGGGGGTCAGCGCCGTCCGGTGAACGCCAACGATCTCGCCCGTCCGCACACACCGCAGCGCCGCGACCATGGCCGGCACGGTGTCCTCGCCCCATGCGCATGCGGGGTGGTAGCGCAGGACATCCCCAGCAACCTCGTCGGGCAGATCCAGGCAGCGCAAGCGCAGGTACACCTCGACAACAGTGTTCCTCGGGTCGCGGCCCGCATCCCAGATCGCGCGCGCCTGCCTCTGCCTGCGCAGCACGGCGGCTCTCTCAACCTCTTCGGCTCGCTCCCGTGCGACGCGACGGCGCTCAACCTCGGCCGGGTCCGCCTCGTAAGACTGACGCCACCGGTCGGCAGGGAGCCCGAGGGCGTCCGCCACGTAATCACGGCAGGCGCGGAAGTCGTCGCCCGCGTGACTAAACACGATGAACCCGTCCGGCGACGCATCGCTGAGGCGGATCGAAAGGCTGCGATCTTTGGGGCTGTGGCCGGGGCCAGGGCAAAGTGCCTGGCTCCCGTGAACGTTGCCTCTCAAGACTCTGGCGATCTCGGCGAGGGTTGCCGTCATGGGTGGCGGTCCTGCATGTCCAAGCGGTCGGTGATCGTGGACAGCCAGTCGAGTTGCTTCACGCTCAGCTCGCGCTTGGATGTCGAAATCTCGGCGATGAAGGCGCGCTCTCGATCGGAGAGGCGCCCCCGATCCGCGTTGCGGCAGTACAGCGCCATTCGGCGGTGGATGGCTGACTGCGTGGGGGTGAAGACGAAGGTCTTGCGGCGGCTCGGCCGGTATTCCGGCGCCGGTCGTGTCGATGCTGAGCGCCACTGCGCGGCGTCCCACTTGGGAGCCGGGCGCCGAACCTCGTGTATATTATCAACGAGGTCCGAGCCGGTCGGGATGGCTCGCGCGAGATCATGGAAGTCGAGCCCAGCCGTGCCGAGCGTCCGGCCGATGGCACGGCAAGCACCAAGGGCTTCGCCGTCTACCGAACTTCCCAGGCTGGGAACTATGCGTCGAACCTTCTCAGGGATCGTGGGGGCGCCGATCATCGCGCTCCTCGCAAGTTCTCGGGCGTGGCGTAGGCCAGCGATGCGATCACGGCGGCGAGCGCTGGACTGTGAACGCGAGTGAGGACGGCGCGGGTGCGCAGATCTTCAAGTGCCGGTCCGTCGTATGCGGGAGCCGGAACGGATTTAGATTGCCGCCGGGGGCGGGATGTCTTATGTGCTGTCACAGGAGATTTGCCTTTTCGGCCCCGCGACGGTGACCCCGTTATCGGGGCCGTTTTTTTGCGCGTTGGGGCTGGTTGCGAATGCCAGCGGGCCGACGCCCGCCAGCGGCGGGGTTAGGCGGCGGGCCGCTGCTCGGCGCTAAGAAGGCGTAGCGCCTCACGCCCTGGCACCATGACGGCTCGGCCGACACGGATTGCCTCGATGTCGCCGCGACGGACCGCGGCGTAGAACCCGTTCACGGACAGTCCGACCGCCTCAGCGAGGGGCGGCACCTTCACGTTCTTGCCCGCGCGGGCTCTTTCCAAAATCTCCGTGATCGTCGGCATGGCGAAGCTCCATCGTGAGGCCATTGGCCTTGAGGCACGCCCAAGGCCAATGTCGCGCAGACCATTACACATTGGTGTTTCGTTAACAATAGGGCTGTGTTAGCGGTAGTGCACTCAATCGCACTCGACGCGCGCAGAGGAGAACAAAATGTCCAGGCGTTCTGACGATGACGAGGGCAAGAAGGCGCCGCTCGGTATGCGGACGACCCCAGCGCTGCGAGCCAAGATGGAGGCGGCCGCAACTAAGGCGGGCCGCTCGTTGGCGCAGGAGGCTGAATTCAGACTTGAGCGCGCATTCGACCCAATAGCAGAACGCTTGTGTGAAATATCCGTTAGCAACAACAAATCATCACAAATAATTAGGGCGCTCGCCGCGGTTTTTGGAGCTGTCTCTTTCGAGGAAGAGGGGTTCCCTACATACCTATCTAGAGCGGCGCTTCTTTCTGCATTTCAGGTGATATTAGAGGAGCATTTCAGAAAGCCCGGCGGCCTGATGGCGGACCTGTTCGTCTCTGAAGATCCCCAGCTTCGCGCAAAGGTGGAAAAGCGCTTTGCTATGTTGGCCGAGCAGATTGTTACGGCTCAGCGAGTTGCGTTGTACGGGGAAGGGGAGGCAGATCCTGGCCTTACGATGCTTCAAACGGCTCAGGTTTTGGGCCTTATCCCTAGCGACGGTCGAGAAGCCGCAAAAACGCTTGATGGGGCCGCTAGGGCAGTCAAACAAAAGAAAATAGTGAGCGCAGGGTAGACGGAGTTGCTAGGTATGGCCTGTTTTACTGGGTATGAAACAAATACTTAGACCGCGCCTGCGCCTTGTAATACTTTCTAGGCTCCACGTTACGGAGCCAAATCATGGGTACGGGTGCCCCTGTCTCCCCTCGCTTGACCACTACGGTGACGGTTAAGGCTCCGGCTGGCCTTGGGGACCAGATCCGCGCCGCTGCCCGCGCTGAGGGTGTTCGGCCCGGCACGCTAATCCGCACCGCGATTGCCGAACGGATCGACCGAGCCGGAGCCGGAGCTGCAGCCGGCCTCCGGGTCGGTCAGCGCTTCGTGGAGGGCAGCCTAGCGAGCCGGAAGGCTGCGCAGAGTTTCAATGGTGGGGCGCCTCGCCTTGCCCCTCCTGGGCCGGTCTCAGATCTCGGCCCGGTCGGCTTGGGCTCTGGCCTGTTAGCGGATCAACGGTAGTGTACAGACCCGCAAATAAATCCGGCCTAGACTCTGGTGCCGGGGCAAGCGTGGCAGCATCTTTACTTCGCAAACGGAGTAGTCAGATGCGCGAGCTGCTAGTGGGTCTCGTCGGTGTTGTTCTCGCGGGCGGAGTAGCTGAGGCCAAGGGGTGCCCTATTGATCGGGCAGTCTATCAGGCTGTCGATACCGGAGCGCGTCTGTACGGCACAGAAATTACACGCCCTGACCTTGTCGGGCGAAAGTTTATCGTTCGCAGTCAGGCAAGCAATTTCAGGTCGATAGAAGAAAAAGGCTTTAGCGAGCCGACGCAAATCGCCAATCTCACCTTGCTTCTCGATGACGGGAAAGAGCGCATCATTGTTGAGCGCCATTTCGCCTCGCATTCGAGTCCCGCAGTAACAGCGATGTCATGGTCGGAACGCGGCCCTGAGAAGAAAACCGACTGGCAGGCTCGGGACAAGACCAGAGAGAAGCATTTCTTTGGCGACCTTACAGCAATCGACGTTCTGGATGGCCCGCTTTCGAGCCTTCAGGTCAAGGCCGTTGGCTGTCGTAAGCGATGACGTTTTAAGCCACTTCTGAGGTATACTGATGCCGACCCAGCGCGACTACATGATTGCCACTGTACTTGGCGAAGATAACCGTGGCTCTCCTCAGGGCCAAGCTGCCATCATTGACAGCATCTTCAACCGTCAAGCCGCGATCATGTCTGGAAGACGCGCGCCGGGGTATTATGAGGCGAACTCGCCTAGCATTCAGGACATCGTTACGGCCAACAGAGGCAATCAGTATAACACCTGGAAGGGGACGCCGGCCGAGGCGGGGAATGCTGCTAGAGCCGCGCGAGCCTTGCAGGGGCGTGACGCAACCTCTGGAACGGAGCGCCAGCAGTACGACCAGATCGCGAAAATTTACGACGAGTACCTGGCGGGTGAAGGCGGCTGGCAGGGCATCTCCCAGGGAGCAACCTTCTACCAGACCCCAAAATCAGCCGAGGACGGGTCTTTCCAAAATAAGTTCTACCGCGACGGCGGGGGCAATGAGAACTATCAAGATATCGGCAGCCATCGTTTCTCGGGAGAAACTGGGCAGTATTTTAAGGACAAGAACGCTTTCTACGCCGCCAACCCGCAAATGTATAACCCCAATACCGGTGCGGGGTATGACGCAAGCTCTCCGCTGAACCCAGGGATTGGCACACAGGGGCCTGGGGACTTTTTCGGCGAGGGCAACGGCAGTCTCGGCAACGCCGCTGGAACCGTCGAAACTGGCAACCCTTTTGGGTTCAGCCAAGGCAATTTCGCGGGCAACGTCGGCAATGGCTCGCTTGGCTCGGGCATCATCCCGAACCAGTCCATTGATGGCTTCGGCAATGGTTTCAACGTCGGCGGCGGCGATCCGGGCTCCTTCGGCCAGTTCAACGGCACGATGGAGACGGGCGGCGGCCTTGGCTTTGCCGGTGGGTTCAATCCCTCGGCTTACCTCGCAGCCAATCCCGATGTCGCCGCGGCCGGCGTAGACCCGCTTCAGCACTGGCTCCGATACGGCCAGGCTGAGGGGCGACCTCTCGGCACGCAAGGGCAGTCGCCGACGATCAACCCTTTCGGCTTCTCGGCCGCAGATGCCTCGGGTGGCGTCGGGAATGGGAGCCTAGGCCAGCCGCTCGACTCCTACCCCGACACCTCAGCGACCGCATTCGGTGGCGGGTTCGACCCCTCTGCCTACCTTGCTGCCAACCCGGACGTGGCCGCTGCTGGCGTCGATCCCTTGCAGCATTGGCTGAGGTACGGACAGGCGGAGGGCCGTCCGCTCACCCCCAACGCCAATCCTTTCACGGGGAACGCGAACAGCGCTCCTGATCCGATCAGCGCGGACTTCTCCGGCTCGCCGTTGTCGCCGATCGATGCCGGGAACCCGATTGCATATCCTGATGCAATCCAGGGCAACTTCGGCTCGCCGCTCAACCCCGTGCCGACCGGTCCGAACGTCTCTCAAGGCGTTGGCCCAGGCACGTTCCATGGGACGTTCAACGGAGCGGACTATTTGGCGGCCAATCCCGACGTTGCCGCTCAGCACGTCGATCCGCTCCAGCACTATCTGACGTATGGGTTTCAGGAAGGGCGCGCCTTAGACCCGCAGGGCGATCGGGTCAGCCAAGGCTTCAATCCCAGCCAGTACCTTCAGACCAACCCGGATGTCGCCGCCTCGGGCGTGAACCCCCTTCAGCATTACCTGCAATACGGTGCCCACGAGGGGCGCTCGGCCGACTTTTCGGGCGGGGTTGGTCCTGGCAGTTTTGGCGCGGGCATTTATCAGCCCGCGAGCGTCGGCTCACTCGGGCTTGATCCTGCCGCTTCGATTTTCATCCCCGGTCAGATCAATGCCGACTTCTCCGGTTCGCCGCTTTCACCCGTTGATACTGGCAATCCGATCGCAACGCCGGCCTCAATCAACGCGGACTTCGGCTCGCCTCTTTCTCCGGCCCCGACCGGCCCGAACGTCTCCGCAGGCGTGGGGCCGGGCTCGTTCCACGGCACCTTCAACGCAGCCGACTATCTCGCCGCGAACCCGGATGTCGCCGCTCAGCACGTCGATCCGTTGCAGCACTACCTCACCTACGGCTTCAACGAGGGGCGCGCCTTAGACACGGCCGGAGATCGCATCAATCAGGGCTTCAATCCGAGCCAGTATTTCAACGCCAATCCAGACGCTGCCGCATCCGGGGTAAGCGCGCTGCAACATTATATCCAGTATGGCGCGCACGAAGGGCGGGCCGCTGACTTCTCCGGTGGTGTGTCTCCTGGCAATTTCGGCGCAGGCATCACGCCGTATGCGCCCGCGCCGGGGCCTATGGACTTCTCAGGCTCGAATGTCTCGCAAGGGCTTGGGGCAATGGGGAACGGGGCATTCGGGCTGGGGTCTGGCGGCGGATACAATGCGCCTAGCCCCTACAGCTTCTCAGGGGGCAACTTTGGCGGTGGCCTTGGTGCTCAGCCGCAGTCGACGGGAGGCTATTACCCGGCGGGTGGCGGGCAGAGCGGCGGTGGGGGCATCGACCCCTATGGCTTCTCAAGCCAGAACGTCGGTGGGTTTGATGCGAACAGCTTCGGTGGCGGTAGCGGCGGTGCCGGCGGCGGTGAGGACTTCGCTGCCGGGACCAAGGATTTTAACCTGTCTCCTGGGTTTGAACCCACCGCAAGCGAGGACTTTTCGAGCGGGCAGGGCGATTACAGCGGAGAATACGGTGGTGGGGGCTTCAACCCGCAGGCCAGTGAGATGGCCTTCCTTCGCGGGCAGCTCGATCAGCAGTACGCTGCCAACGCGCGCTTGGCTGCGAGCAACGACACGAACATCGCCTTTGCGAACCAGGGCGCGGCGCAGGCGAACCAGCTTAATGCCGTGGGTGCTGGCAACGCCGCGCGGCAGTTCGCCGGCATTCAGGCTGGGCTAGGCATTGCACCGGTCCCCGGCACCAGCTTTGCTCCAGGACCAGTCGGCATTCAGACCATCGGCGGCATTGGCCCGATGAACTTTGGCCTTGCTGGCCTCGGCGGCGCGCCGCTGCGTGGGTTCTTCTGAGATGCCCGCTCGCACAATGCGAGGCGCCATCCTGCTCGTCATCGTCACGCTGGCTCTTACTGCCTCAATGATGAGAGGCAGCCTACCGGGCTAATCCCTCTCCTATCGAAGCAGCTCTGCGACGGCCCAAGCCGCCGTACCAGCTTTCCATGTCAGCCAACCGGCCCATACAGCGTTGGCTATCACCCCGACGATAAGCGCCCCGTAGCAGAGCGTGCCTCTGATCTTATCGACATCGAGCTTGGTTTTAGAAGCGAAATTAGCCTGCACAGGCGCCCCTGATAGGTTCTGACGCTGTTTTATGTCAGGTTTTTCGCGGCTGATCTGTGACTAGGCAACCACAGCGTGGACCAATGGTGATCCCACCTGTCAGGCTGGGCCTGCCGGTCGCCGCCCAGCGATGGAGAGCGCTGGAGGGCCGGGCTCGGAATTGAACCGAGCTTATGAAGCGCTTGCGGCGCAACCGGGTAACCGATCCCCCACCGGCCCATCCGTCCGACGAGCGGAACGGGCGGCTTTAAGCAGCGGCTAATGTCACCGTCAAACCGTTTCCTGCGACCCCGCGGAAACGTGAGGATCGACCCTGGCTGAGGCCAATCTGGAACCGTGATTTGAGGTCGAAGTTATCGCGAGGGGCGCCTGAGCGGTCATTCACTGCCTCTCTTTGCGATCTCCCGCAGCCAGCATTCCGCGGACATTGTTGCTCCTAACGCTGTTGCGAAGGCATAGGGCGACTGGGTTACCGATGCGGAGGACAACGCCGTGATGCTCCACCGATAGGAGCCCGGCTGTTGGTCGCTTGGGAACACCGAGATCACATGGCCGCGTTTCGTGTCACTTGTCATACCCTGGGTCATGCCACGCGGGTGCGCGCCTATTGTGGCCGGGTCAACTTCGATAGGATTTCGAACTAACCTACTACCCGGCTCGCAACGCCATGTTGTCGAGGTGACCACGCATCGCTACAGCGCGCCATGGACAAGCTCGAAGCCCTTCTGGACCGTCTCAAAGCCCGCCAGCGCGACCTCATCATGGAAGCCGCTCAGTACGACACGATGCCGGCGGACAGCACGCTGAAGCGGATCGCGGAGCTTGAGAACGTGATCGCAGCAGTTGAAGCGGTGGCGCACGAGGAGCGGGGCCGCCGGCAACGTTAGGGTCCAGGAACCGCGGTAGGCGGCGCCAACGTGCCAGCAATCCTTATCGCGGCCCAGCCTTACCCGTGTCGATGTTCTCGTAGGGAGCGACGACCGCGGCGGAGATACGGAGCAACAAGTCTGGTTCGAAGCTAACCGGCCGAGCTATTCCAGCTTACCTGGCGGGTGGAGGGGGTGTTTCTGCGAGCGGATTGAGTCATCAGCTGGTCGCCAGTTCGGCCACGGTTTGCCGATTGCTCCGATCGCACATCACAACAGACAGAAAGAAATTTTCAACCAGAAGAGCATTTGACTTTTTACAATCGCGCTCTGGTTGTGTGAGAATGCGGTTGTGGCTGACGCAAGCATGCTTAGCCCGGCACCTTTGGAAGATATCTGATGCTGCCCGGTTCGAAGCCGTCGTGGTCTGATGTTGCAGCTGCCTTGCGCGCAGATCGGCAGCACTGGGCAAGGCATGGGCACGCCTACCCACGTCTGAACCGCGGCTACCATGCCATTCTGCTGCACCGGCTTTCACGTTTTGCGCACGAGCGCGGCTGGCGCGAAGCCGCGTGGTTCCTCTGGCTGGTCAATCACGCCTGGACGAAAGCCGACCTCCCTCCATCAACCCGGATCGGAGGCGGCTTGTTCTTGCCTCATCCAGCCGGGATTGTGATCGCCGGGGCGGTTGGCAAAAACGTCACACTCGGAATGCTGGTAGGGATCGGTGGACTGTACAAAAAACCTGAGGGGGATATCGGCGGCGGCCCAGGACTGCCGGTAATCGGAGATGATGTAGTAATTGAGGCTCGCGTCTTAGTACTTGGCCCAGTGAAGGTAGGCGACCGGGCCTGGATCAAACCTCGTTCATTCATCCGACAAGATGTTGAGGCGGATCATGAAGTGAGTATCGAAGCTTGATCTATTTAGACCCGGAGGCGGAAAAACCATCAAGGCTTATTGTGGTTTCAGACGAAAGTCAGGGGTCCGCTCTTCGGTCCCGATGTCTGGTTAGTAAGCCTGAACGCACATATGGCTCTCAGCGAGCCATTCTCCGAACAAACTCGATGCACTCGCGGCGCTTCTGTTCGTCAGGAATGCGATCGAACAACTGCAGCAGTTCGACAGCGTTGACAGAAGGATCGGTCGGGCGAGCCGCGTGAGAGTCAGTGAACACACTGACGGGCATTTCCAAGGCGTCAGCAATCCGGCGAAGGGCGTGATTGGTGTCAGTCGGGGCCATCGCTTCAAATGACCCTATGCCCGATCGTGAGCCAGGGGGTGAACTGCGCAATGCCGCCCCCTCACGAGAAGTTGTCCTATATGCCACACAGACAACCTGTAGTGAGGGCATAGGCTCATCGAGTGGCGCAGGCTGAGATATCTTGGTCAGTGTCATGCTCCTTCGACGGAGCAGTCTGGGGGGGGGAAGCAATGCCGTCGATAGCCACGATTGACCCAGCCCTCAAAGCGGCAGGTATCGTCGGGACTTGGAATACGAACGTACCAGCAGCGCTGTCCGTGCTTGATGAAGGCGCCGCCCGACTGCTCGCTGGCAACGTGGATCTCGCCGGACGACCAATACCCCTCGACATCGCTCTAGGACGCACACATCCGGATGATCGCGACTGGGTGTTCGACCGCATCCGCCGTGTCCGGCGGACAGGTGGGTCTACCTCGACCGAGTTTCGTATCGTCACTGAGACGGGAGAAGTCCGCTGGATACTCAACCGCGGCTACCTTGCGGCAGATGCAAACGGGGTGATGCGTGGGCGTGGCGCCTACATCGACACGACGGACACCCATCGCGGTCCGTTTCTGGTGGTTGGGGCGGAACAACCTGACAAGCCTGACCCGCTGATCGAAGCGGTGGACCGCTGCATCGATGCGCACAAGGCAGTCGGCCGGGTCGGTGATCGAGGTCTGTTACGGCTCTCCGAGTTGATGCTGTTCGAGATCGGTCGGACCATCGCGCAACGCATACGATCCTGACGCTAAATCCGCCCACCCTGAAACGCTGCGATCTGCGCACGTAGCGCCTCGTTTTCGGCGTGCATTTCGCCGGCATCGACGGCGGTCTCGATCAGCAGCTCCTGCGCCTCGGCCAGCGCAGCGCGAAGTTCCGCGTTCTCCGTCGCGAGCGCCAGGACCAGAACCGTCGTCTCGTCGCTCATCCTTCAGCAACCTGTCTGATCTACCGTGGATGTCGCTGCATCAGCGGCCAGCAGATCCCCCCGATCGGCTGTGGCGGCCCTGCTTTTCCCCCCTTTAGCAGGGCCGCCCCCGGTGTTTTCCTAGGCCGACATCGGCCCGACCTCGTGCGCACACGGGCTGAGAGGGAAAGGCACAACCCGATCCGGTCAGCGGCTGATGCAAATTATTTTTGACTGCTGACCGCTCAGGCCATTTCGACTTTCGTGCTGCGACGAGATCATCGGGGCTCTATCAACCGGAGCCATACCGATGTCCCTCGCGACCACCACCGACACCGCCGCCATCAAGACGGTGCCCCTCTCGAAGTACGAGATCCAGCGCAACGAGCGCCATGCCGAGGCGCAGGGCCGGTCCGATGCCAAGCGTCGGGGGAAGAACGCCCCGCGCCGGGACGACATGGCGCGCGCCGCCTACTACGTCCTCCTGATGATGTTCAACGCGCCGAAGGTCAGCGTCGAGGAAAGGGCGCAGCTGCGAGGCGCGACCACCAGGATGCTCAAGAAGGCTGGCTTCGATCGCGGGGCCGCTCGGGACATCTTCACCAGGCATGCCGCAGGGGTGATCGACGACCTCGACGGTTGGCTCGCCCAGCGTTGGTACGCCGAAGGGCGGCGGCTGAATGATAACCGTGGCCCCTACGTTTCGGTGAAACAGACCCCTGCAAGGGTTGCCTTAATCGTAGCGAAGCCGGCGGCAGACCTGTCAGCTGCTGAATAGGAGTAACGCAGGGAGTACCAGGCTTAGGGGTCAGCGGCTGACCGAGAGTGGCGTTACCTCCTGGCACCTGCTGAACCAGCGTGCTGGTGACAGGACCGACACCTGATAGGGTCTCGAACGCTCAGGTCGAACGCTGCGCGCTCACAGGGAGTAACCCTTTGCTGAAGACCATGTTTCTGGCACTGAGCCTGCTTATCGCAGGTTTATCTCTCGCACCTGCTCCGGCTTCCGCCGCGCAGATTGGGGTCGCAGCCATCCCCAAGACGGCACCTGCAGTCGAGCCGGTTCAGTTCGGCTACGGCTATGGTCGCGGTGGTTACGGCCGTGGCGGTTACGGTCGGGGCTATCGTGGTGGCTACGGTTATGGTGGCCGTGGCTACGGCGGACCGCGCTTCGGCCGGGGCTATGGCGGTTATGGCCGCGGCTACGGCGGGGGGCGCGGCTACGGCTACGGCCGTCGAAACTTCTACTGACCGATCCAAGCGCTCCGCCGAAACGCGGAGCGCCCCTCATGGCCTCGTTGGTTGAGCATGAGATGACCTTTGAGCAGGCCATAGGCCGGCGCAGACGGTTCCTGTTCCCCGCTGCATCGACCTTCACACGACCACCCGACCCGAGGCTTCATAGACATGGCGCAGGGAACTGGCACGCGCCTGCCTGTCGTCACGTGCTCGAAATCCAATTCAAACGACGAACGCCCCAGGAGCTGAACTCCTGAGGCGCTGCTTGACCTAGCGGCCAGTCTGATCGGGCTGGGGATCTCTAGGCCAAGAAAGTGGCCGAAGGTCCTAGTACGAGCCGAACTTGTAGTTCAGGCCGGCGCGGACGACGGCGAACTCGGTGTCGTTGCGGCGAGCCACGTAGCCCGGAGCGAAGAATACGGCGCCAGCAGCGTTGGTTGCGTAAGCGCCATTCAGACGGTTGTTCTGATCGAGGTTCACGTACAAGCCTTCTACCTTCAGCGTAACGGCCGAAGAGCGGAAGAAGTTCAGGAACGAGTCGGTCGGCAGGGCGTATTCGACACCACCACCAACGGTCCAGCCGGTACGGAAATCGTCGCGGCTGCTGTTCGGCAGGCCGAACTCGCGACCACCGCCAGCGCCGTAGGCGAAGCCGCCGGTGGCGTAGAACAGGGCCTTGTCGAAGGCGTAGCCGAGGCGACCGCGCACGGTGCCGAAGAAGTCGAGGCTAGAGACGCCGTTCGGGCTGAACGCCTGAACGCCAGGTGCCAGAGCGAAGCCCGGGGTCACGAGGTAGCGGTTCCGGTTACGGCCGAAATCGACGTACTGAGCGTCGGCTTCGATGCCGATCACGACACCCGAGCCCGGGGTGAACTGGTAGTTGTAGCCGACCTGGCCACCGCCGGTGAAGCCGTCGGTCGAGTCCGTGCCACCGAAGGCGATCTGGGTCGGGACGGCGGCCGCGACGGCCGTGCCCGGAGCGACGTTGACGACCGTTGCAGCGTTGCTGCGGCTTGAGGCGTCGAAACCGTAACCCGCGTTCACACCGAAGTAGAAACCAGTCCAGGTGAACACCGGCACCGGCGTGAACACCGGCGGCGGAGCGCGACGCGGCAGGTCAGCGGCGGAAGCGGCAGCAGTGAGTGCCGTAAAGGCGGCGAGTGTCGTGAGAAGCTTCTTCATGGCCTGAACCCCTTCAGATTGCCCGATCTGGCCTGAGGATAGCCCCATCAAGTTCCGGAGGATGTATCTTGCCTGCCACACTTGTGACCGGATTGCGGCAAGGGCCGCTTGCATTTCAATCGGCTGCAATACGGTCCGCGCGGCATTTGCGGATCAGCAGATCCGCCCTGATCCGCTGTGGCGGCCCTGCTTTGTCCCCTCATGCAGGGCTGCCTCCTGCGTCGCCTACATGCCCAAGCGCACGGCGGACACGGACTTGTGAGCCGACATCGACAAGCTTTTTGGTAGTTAGACCAAGACCCTTATTCGGGTCATTCGACCCCATCTTGGCGCGCCGTTAACCCGGCGCGCCTTTTTCCAATCTAAATCAGTATAAAATACGGTTGCCCCGATCTCTTGCTTCCTGGCAAGGCGATTGGACGAAGCGACGGAGGGGCAAATGGCGGGCGAGAGAGGGCTTGGCTTTGATGGGCTGGACAAGCTGCCAACGCCACCGCGCTACCGCGCCATCCTCTTGGGAAAGAGCGGTGAAGTCCTTGGGATGACCCGCTTGCACGTTGGCGATGATCCGACCGCAATCGTTGAGGCGAAAGCCCTCGTGAACGGGCATGCTATCGAATTATGGGACGGCGTGCGTTTCATCGAACACTTTCCAGTATCGAATTAACCCAGACGCGCCTTTTCCTTTGGTTCAAGCGCGAAGGAAACGTACCGTCTCATGGCGAACCTCCACGAGATGGTCGATGCGACGCTTGGAAAGCTTGATAGCCCTGGAAGCACAGGCGCTGACTGATCGGATTGAGATCCATCGAGCTGAGCAGGCCGCGATCATAGATGCGTTCCGCGCGGTATTTAGGACATTACAAGCGCTTATTAAGCGGACCGTTGTTCGTGCTGTCGCATCCCACAAGTCTTGGGTGATACGATCCCGCAACAAGGGCTGATACAAGGCTTCATATGGGCATCGCTTTAGCGTTTTTTTCTCGGAATGAAATGCGTATTAGCCGCCGATAGCGGTAGTTCGGCCCTTAGTGCTTAACGCACCCCTGTCCTCGCCTTCCAACCAAGGCTGGATGGGTGGCGGGCCGAACCAAGTTAACAGTACGGGCTCCGGCCCGCCTCATTCCAGATCGCGCGCTGCTCCATCCACGCATCGCGGTCCGCACGCGCCACGTCCAAGTCCCGCTGCACCTCCTCAAGCCGGGCGTGCATCTCGCCGGCATCGACGGCGGTCTCGATCAGCAGCTCCTGTGCCTCGGCTAGCGCCGCGCGCAGCTCCGCGTTCTCGGTAGCGAGCGCCAGGATCACCGCTGCCGTGTCATCGCTCATCCTTCGGCAACCCGTCTGATCCATTATCGACCCCGCTGCATCCGCAGCCAGCGGGTCCTCTTGATCCGCTGCGGCGGCCCTGCTTTCACCCCATGGCAGGGCCGCCACCATCACCCTAAGATTGGCTTGCCTTGGTTCTCGGACAGGAGCGGGCAGCGAGGTTCGAGGTAGCCCTAAAAACGATCGGTGAGCCTAGGACTGGTGAGCTGCAACGCAGGCCTTCGGGACGGATGCTTCGACCGAGACGCCTTCCAGTTCGGCGAGGCTCAGCACGCTCCCGTCCGGCCCTGTGATCGTCACGTCCGATAATTCGCGACCGACCATGTCGCGATACTTTCTCACCGCCCATTCGGGCGATGGGCATCGGTAGGTGACGGTGCCGCCTTTCGTGGCGCCTCGAACGATGTAGACGGGGTTCGGCTCCATCACACTTCGATCCCAGCAGCACCTAGGATGGCACGCTGCTTCAAGATGCTGATGCGGTGGGTTCGGATCGTGTGCTCAAGGTCGGGCACAGCAGGATCATTCGCGTCACGCAGATCCGCAACGGCTTCGGACATCGCCGCGATCGCGAACTCGTCGAGCATGACGTTGAAAGCGATCCTGTCGCTGAGGCGCGCACAAGAACACTCAGATCTATGCCTTGGCTTCTGCATGAAGCCCTAACCAGCCCAGCGGTTTTTGGTTCGCCTGACTGGTCTCGGGGCCTTCAGAGCGCCCGCCACTATCAAGTTCCCGACGGAAGCTATCGAAGCGGGCCATAAGCCGGCGCCGACGGTTCCTGTTCCCCACTGCATCGACCTTCACACGACCGCCCGGCCCGAGGCTTCACGGGCACGGTGCAGGGAACTGGCCCACACCGACCTGTCATCGCGTGCTCTCTGTGCTGGGCAGCCTGCCGGCGTTCGCGACCGCCGCGGCGCGCGAGCGTCGAGAGGCGGGCGCTGTAGCAGACCATCAGCCGCTCCGCACCACCGCTTCAGGCTATCTGCTTGGCAGCCGGTTCGATAGCGAACTCACTCGCGATCGTGTCGTAGACACGGGTCAGCCACTCCTCTGCGATCCGGGCTCGTTCCTCGGCGGCTTTCACCTTCTCGTCGGCGGCTTTGAGTAGGGCGTCAGCACGGCTCTGGATCTCGGCAGTGCGTGCTTCAGCGGCCCGAACCCGTGCGACAGCGTTCCGCATATCTTCCCGCGTCTGATCCAGCAGCTGCCGAACGCGTAGCTCCTGCTCCTGCGCCTGAGCCTCGACCTCGCGGGCATGGTTGGCGGCATCACGAACCCGGTCGATCAGCTTGGACCAATCCCGGAGCAAGGATCGAGGCGGTGAAGGTGACGGCTCAGCGACGTCGCTGACGGGCGCGAGGATCTGCACCACTTTGTTCGAGGACGTCTCGGAGAGGGGGGCGTCCGTCGGAGCGTCCAGGGGAGACAAGCCCTGCCAAAGGTACTTCTTAGCCGTGTCCATCGGGCTTCCTCCCACAGATAGCTGAGGCCCAATTAGACCGAGGGCCTTTTGTTAATCGCTTATTTAGACTGCTTACCAGCGTCGTGGTGAATGAGGAGCCTTCTTTTGCAAGTGGAGCTTGGAAAGAAAGAGGTGTTTCTCAGAGAGCACAGTTCGCACCTGTGCTTGGCCGAGATTTTCTAGTCGTATCTACGGCGTCCGTATAACATTTGTAAGATCACTCACTACCTGCCTCATAAGTGGCGGCCATGGTGCTTCGTATTCTACAAGCAATCGTGCGGCCTGGATCAAGGCAATAATTTGCTCGGTCGGGATGGGTCTTCTTACCATTTGAGCATATCTAACGCGCGCAGCGAGGGTTGAGCCCAAGCGTTGAACTTCGGTCACTTTTGCTAAGCTTACACGCGGCGCTATCGCATCACTGGATGTGTCGTTCATTCTCACCCTTTCGCTGCAAGGCTCGGCTTCCCTTACCTGACGCTACGTCCCGGACGAGGTCCTGCCGATTGCCCTGATCTCCACTCCTCGGCAGCTCTTTCGACGTTTCTGAGCCTCTGAATTCACAGGGTAGGGAACAGGAGTATTCGTGCCGCTCACGGATTTACGCCCTCCCCCCTTGGGCATCGCGGCGGGCGAGGTCGATCCAAATTTGGATTGGCCTGCCTTGCGCGCCAGCCGCAGCCAGGCCGTCCACTCCCGCGACACGATGCAGACCACGTTGGTGTCGCTGCGGAAGCGGGCGAGGCGCCGTTCCTCGACCGTTACGAGGGCGAGCATTTTGGCCTGCCGGATCGCATTGCGGACAGTCGCACGGCTTACGCCTGCCAGTGCCGCGACATGATCCAAAGCTAGGCGACAGTCGCCCCGCTTTGCGACCTCGACCGCGATCACGGCTAGCACCGCCTGCTCTGCCAGCGTGAACCGTGCTGCAATACCTGGAGGAAGCCGCCCAGAGGCCGCCCAGCGGCGACGGCGCTCCATCGAGGCATCCGTACGCGGGCGGGAGCCCGCGCGGCTCCTGGGGGCTCCTGTGAGGCCGGATGCAATACTGGGGATCTCGGCATTGGCGCTCCCCGAAACGGGGGACCTCAAAACTTGGGCGTTTCCCATGTTTGCCGCAGGCCGCGCCGAACCCTGCCGCGCCTCGATCAACCCGGACAGCGCCTCAGCTTCGGCTTCGGTCAGGTGCCCTTCTCCGAACGCCTTCCACAGCGCGGACGCGACAGCCGGCAACGCGGCGCGCGAGGCCGCCTCCGCCTGCCGGCGGATCTCATAGGCATAGTTCATCGCTCACAGCCCTGCTCGGGCCGCGTCAAAGCAGGGGGCGCAGCGGTAGCTGTCCCCGGCAAAAGGCAAAGCGCCATCGTTTCGGGAAATGATCCCGATTGACTCCCGGCGGGAGCTATGATGTCTGGGGAGCTGGAAACGGTCTCCACAGACCCATCGATTTCGACGGCCTCACCCTTGCCGGGGTGGGGCCGTTGGCGTTTTGGGCTTAGGTCTTTCTCGCGGCCTTGGTCCCTTGTCTCTGCCGGCTCACGACTCGCCAAAAGGCGCGCACAAGCCGGACATGGCATGTCGGCTGGCAGGCCCGGCTAAGTCAACGGCGAGGGACACGTCGAGGCTTGCCAGGCGGCGTTGGCATCCGCATTCCGGCGCCATGATCCGGTCCGACCTCGTCCTGCGCCTCGCTGCCCAGAACCCGCATCTCTACGAAAAGGACTGCGAAGCGGTGGTCGATGCCATCCTCGGCCGCATCGCTGACGCACTGGTGGCGGGCGATCGGGTGGAGATCCGCGGGTTCGGCTCGTTCTCGGTGAAGGAGCGGCAGGCGCGAGAGGGACGCAATCCGAAGACCGGAGCGCCGGTGTCGGTCTCGGCCGAGGGCGCCTTGGTCTTCAAGGCTGGCAGGGAGATGCAGCGGCGCCTAAACCCGTTAGGCTCAACGCCTTCGATCCCAGGACACCCTATGCCAGATCTGCGGGTTGAACCTCGCGAGCACCCAAGGGTTAATAGCCAAGCTGAAGCTCGCCCAGAAAGGTCGGGTATCGCATCGGGGCGACCATAATGGTGAAGCGGATCGCGACTTTCGGATTGGTTCTGCTCGCTGTGGGCGGCTGCTCAAGGCTGCAGTTGGGGTCGACCGCCTACAGCTCGTTGCCTTCGGTTGCGCTACCCGGTGCTGGAACACCGTTCGTCGCAAATCCAGCGCCTCCACTCGACCGGAGCACTGCCCTCACGCCTGTGGTCATTCCTGGCACCCTCCTGACGCCACAGGCGAACAATGGCCGACGTGGCGTGGACCCTACTGCAATGCTGGGAGCCCCCGCACGCGCCCGCTCGCTTACCGAGCCCGTGCACTCCGTGGATCACTCGAAATCGACGGCACTGGCCAGCCGGTCTCACAAGTTGATCGACAGGGATGTGACAGAGACCGGTGCAACGTCCGCGGGGAGAGGATCGACGACTAGCCGACAAGATCCAGCGCCTTCTGATGCGCAGAACTACAATCGCGAGGCCGCGATGGATCGCCTGGTAAACGGCGGCAAAGATGCAGCAAGGGCCATCTGTTCAGGCTGCTGATCTAGGAGCCCGTCCGAGTAACGAGTTTACGCGGTGGGATGAGGTTGGAAGTGTGGGCAGACGTGGGCGTCGGCTTTGGGCTCAGTGACTGGCCTTGGCCAGCTTGAGGAGGTTGTGGGCGGTGCAGA
>NZ_VRUW01000088.1:0-19011 GCF_008039475.1 Methylobacterium sp. WL12
GGTCATGGGCTGGGTCATGGGCGGGAATCCTTCGGGTTCGCGATGCGGGCGGATCGCCCCGGCTCGGGCCGGCGGCGATCATGAGCGGGCGCCCGCCGAGGGCGCCCGCGACCTCAGCGGTTGGCGAGATGGGCGACGAGACGCTCGGCGGCGGGGCCCGAGGAGGCCGGGTTCTGGCCGGTGACGAGCAGGCCGTCCGCCACGACGAAGGGTCCCCAGTCGGCGCCCTTGGCGTAGAGGCCGCCGTTCCGCACGAGCTCGTCCTCGACCAGGAACGGCACCACCTCCGTGAGGCCGACGGCCTCCTCCTCGGTGTTGGTGAAGCCCGTGACCTTGCGGCCGTCGACCAGTGGCTTCCCGTCAGGCGCCTTGGCGTGGCGCAGGACGCCGGGGGCGTGGCAGACCAGGGCCACGGGCTTGCCGGCCGCCAGCGTCGTCTCGATCAGCTTGATCGAGGCCGGGTCCTCGGCGAGGTCCCACAGGGGCCCGTGGCCGCCGGGGTAGAACACCGCGTCGAAGCTTTCGTGGCTGACGGCGTCGAGGCGGCCGGTCTCGTCCAGCACCGCCATGGCCGCCGCGTCGGCTTCGAAGCGGCGCGTCGTGTCGGTCTGGAAGTCCGGCTCGGCGCTCTTCGGGTCGAGGGGCGGGCGGCCGCCCTGGGGCGAGACCACCACCACCTCCGCGCCGGCATCCTTGAACACGTAGTAGGGGGCCGCGAACTCCTCCAGCCAGAAGCCGGTCTTCCGGCCGGTGTCGCCGAGGCGGTCGTGCGAGGTCAGCACCATCAGGATCTTCATGGTCGTTCTCCGAGGTTTTCGCTTGGGGAGGGAAAAGGTTTGGGGGTCGGGCCGTTCGCCGGGTCCGCGCGGGGCGGCGACTTGGGGAAGGCGGGCGGATTTTAGCGCGCCTTCACGGGGCGTTCGGCGGCCGGATCGCGCGCCGGCGCAGCTGGCGCGGGGCGGAGTTCCGGGTTCGCGCCGCGGACCTCCTCGAACCGGACCATGCGGACCGCGCCGATGGTCTCCAGGATGATCCGCTCCTGCGCGGTCGCGGCCCGCGGGGTGAGGAGCGCCATCAGCCCGACGGCGAGGGTGGCGGCGACGATCGTCTTCGTGGGGTGGGGCATCGGATGTCTCCGTCTGGCTGCTGGCTCCCCGCCGGCCCGGGGACGATGGCTCGTTTTCGTTTTGAGTAGACCGGTCGTCTCAAACTTCGGCGTAAAAGGATACTGTCTCGGGATCGTTGGAACGCGGGTGGGTTCAGTGCGGCGCGAGGCCGAGGAGGCGGCGGGTCGTCCCGATGGCGGCCTCGAACGGGGCGTCGGTCCGGACGATCTTGGCCATCAGGCTCGCACCGAGCCAGACGTGGTACAGGTCTTCGGCGGTCGTCTGCGGCTCGCCCTGGACCGTGAGCGACCCTTCCGCCACGCCCGCCGCGATGGCGTGCGACAGCCGTTCGATGATCCCCGCGGTGCCGCCCTTGAGGGCGAGGCGCATGGCCTCGGACAGGTCCGAGACTTCCGCCGCAAGCTTCACCGCGAGGCACTTGCGCTGGTAGTCGATGCTCCCCTGCGTCGCCTGCCACTTGCGCCAGTAGTTCATCAGGCGCTCGGCCTGGTTCAGGCCCGGTTCGGCGAGCGTCGCGTCGAGGTCGGCGAGGTAGGCTTCGAAGTAGTCCGCCAAGAGGGCCTCGCCAAAGGCCTCCTTGGAGCCGAAGTAGTGGTAGAACGATCCCTTCGGCACGCCGGCCGTGGTCAGGATCTCGTTGAGGCCGACCCCGGAGAACCCCTTCGCGCCGACGAGGCCGTAGGCGGTGTTGAGGATCTCTTGGCGGGTGTCGGTGTGTGCGGCGTCGCGTGGCATGACGGCGAGATAGATCGAATTAGACCGGTCGTCTAGAGGCAGCTTTCATTTTTTTGGCAAAGGGCTCGCGAAGGGCTCGGCAGGCGGCCTCGCAGGCGCCGCCCGCCTCGGTCGAAACCCGGCCGTGCGGCTCGCCGCTACCGCTTTCCGAGTGTCGCCGTCGGCCATTCGACGATCCGGTCCGGGAGTTCGTCGTCGGTGAACTCCTCCTCGTTGCCGGCCATCCGGCCGCGGATCGAGATGCCGGCGTCGTGGACGCTGTTGCGCGAGCCCGAGATCAGGTGGTGCCAGTCGTACAGCGGCTCGCCGTCGCGGATCAGGCGGTAGGCGCAGGTGGGCGGCAGCCACGGGATCGTGCGCACCGCCTCGGGGGTGAGCCGGACGCAATCCGGCACCCGGACCTGGCGCTTGGCGTAGTCGCGGCAGCGGCAGGCATGGCCGTCGAGCAGGGTGCAGCCGACGTCGGTGTGGTGGACCTCGCCGGTGTCGTCGTCCTCGAGCTTCAAGAGGCAGCACCGGCCGCAGCCGTCGCACAGGCTCTCCCACTCGGCCGGCGTCATCGCTTCGAGGGTCTTCTCCCGCCAGAACGGCAGGGCGGCGCCCGCGGGGGCGGGCTTGGGGTTCCCCATCGGGAACACCTCTCACGTGACAGGGGCTGAAGCGCCCCCTGTGCCGCAAGGCGGGCGCGGGTGCAACCCGGCCGCGACCCGGCCACCGGGGCGCCCCAATCCGCCATCAAGGTTGACGCCACCTTTCCCCGGCGCCCGCCGGACCCATCGCCGCGCAGGCCGCGTTCCATCTCGCGAAAGGCCCCGCGGCTTGGTAGAGAGGGACACGGTCCCCTCGTCCGCGGGTCCGTCGAGGCGTCTCAAGGAGCCGGAACCCCGTCGTGCGCCTGCCGAACGTCTCCCGCCTCCTCACCCGCATCAAGCACGCGTCGCTGGCCTTCGACGCCTGGGTCAACGCGGGCCTGTACGACAGCGGCGTCTCCGGCGGCGCGGTCTACGGCCGCTTCCAGGAGCGGATGAAGGTCTTCGCCTTCCGCGGCTGGAAGCGGGTGGCCCTCGACCTGACGAGCGAGGGCGTGACCCTCGGCACGGGGGCTGCGATCCTGATGCTCGCGCTGGCGCAGCCGGCCTTCAACCTCACCAGCGACAACTGGCTCAAGGCCCAGGACCTCGCGGTCACCTTCCTCGACCGCTACGGCACCGAGGTCGGGCGGCGCGGGATCAAGCACGACGACTCGCTCAAGCTCGACGAATTCCCCGACATCATGATCAAGGCCCTGGTCTCGACCGAGGACCGGCGCTTCTACGAGCATTGGGGCATCGACCCGATCGGCACGCTGCGCGCGCTCGTCAACAACTCGCGCGGCGGCGGCAGCACCCAGGGCGGCTCCTCGATCACCCAGCAGCTCGCCAAGAACCTGTTCCTCACCAACGAGCGCTCGCTGGAGCGCAAGGTGAACGAGGCGTTCCTGGCCCTGTGGCTCGAGAGCCACCTGACGAAGAACGAGATCCTCAAGCTCTACCTCGACCGCGCCTACATGGGCGGCGGCACCTTCGGCGCGGTGGCGGCGGCGGATTACTATTTCGGCAAGCCGCTCAAGGACATCAGCCTGGCCGAGGCCGCGATGCTGGCCGGCCTGTTCAAGGCGCCGAGCAAGTACGCGCCGAGCGTCAACCTGCCGGCGGCCCGCGCGCGCGCCGTCGACGTGCTGCACAACATGGTCGAGGCCGGGTTCGTCACCGAAGGGCAGATCCAGACGGCTTTGCGCAACCCGGCGACGCCGGTGACGCGCACCCGCGACATCACCGCCGACTACTATCTCGACTGGGCCTTCGGCGAGATCAAGGCCATGGCGGATGCGGGCAAGTTCAAGACCGACCGGGTGCTGACGGTGAAGACGCCGCTCGACCTCGGCATCCAGAAGCGCGCCGACCAGGTGGTGGCCGACATCCTGCGCAAGTCCGGCGAGGCCTACGACGTCGACGAGGCGGCGATGGTGATCCTCGATCCCGACGGGGCGCTGCGCGCCATGGTCGGCGGCGCCGACTACGGCGAGAGCCAGTTCAACCGCGCCACCGACGCGCTGCGCCAGCCCGGCTCGTCGTTCAAGCCCTACGTCTACGCGGCGGCGCTGAACTCCGGCCTGTTCCGGCCCGACACGGTGGTGGTCGACAGCCCCGTCTGCCTCGGCAACTGGTGCCCGCAGAATTACGGCCGCTCCTATTCAGGGCGCCAGCCGATGTGGCTCGCGGTGGCGAAATCGATCAACACCATCCCGATCAAGGTCTCGATCGCCATCGGCAAGGGCCTCGGGATCAAGGGCGACTTCCAGGCCGCGAAGGCGGGGCGCGCCAAGATCATCGACACGGCCCACCGCATGGGCATCACCACGCCGCTGGTCGACTCGGTGTCGCTGCCGATCGGCTCGGCCGAGGTCACGGTGATCGACCAGGCCGCCGCCTACGCGGTGTTCGCCAACGGCGGGCGCAAGGCCAAGCCCTACGCGGCGTCCGAGGTGAAGAATTCGAGCGGCGAGGTGATCTACCGCCACGACGACGAGAAGCCCGAGCAAGTGCTCTCGACCCAGGTCGTCGCCGACATGAACTACATGCTGAACAAGGTGGTCGAGGAGGGCACCGGCCGCCGCGCGCAGCTGGAAGGCATGAAGGTCGCGGGCAAGTCCGGCACCACGAACGCCTACCGCGACGCGTGGTTCGTCGGCTACACCGGCAACTACGTCGCCGCGGTCTGGTTCGGCAACGACGACCACACCTCGACCAACAAGATGACCGGCGGCTCGCTGCCCGCCACCGCCTGGCACGACGTGCTGGAGGTCGCCCACCAGGGCATCGAGCTGAAACCGCTGCCGGGGCTCAAGGCCCCGAACGCCGCCGCCGCCCAGGCCGCCGCCTCGACCCCCACCGACCCGGCCGCCACGAGCTACGGCAAGCTCTCGCGCCGCAGCTTCGAGGTGATCGGCGGCCTGAACGGCCTGTTCCGCACCGTCGAGCGGGCGCGGCCCGAGGCCGGCGAGGCCAAGCCGGCCTCGGAGCCGCGCCCGGGTGCGAGCCTGGCGCCCGCCGTCACGACCCGCGACGTCGCCGAAGGCACCCGCTCCGTCGGCGGCCGCCTCGAGACCCGGTGACGGCGATGGTGGCGGGAACCGAACCGGCCGCACATGCGGCCGAGGGGACGCGGCGCACGCCCCGGGCGCGGGCCGGCCAGGCCGCCGGGTTCGTCTCCGGCGCCTCGCCGGCGGCGCTCGCCCTCTACGCCCTGGCGCTCGGCGCCGGGCTCGGGCTCGCCAGCGCCGACTGGGCGACGCGGGGCGGCTACCCGTTCGGCGGCGTCGCCGTGGGGGCCTGGACCGCGTGGCCGCGCGCCGGCTCGACCGCGGCCGACCCCTACACCCGCGCCGTCAACGCCCGCCGGGGCGAGGTGCCGCTCGCGGTCGGCGAGGGGCTGCTGCTGACGGCCGCGGTCGACGATTCGGGCCGGGCGCTCGACGCGACCTGCACCTACCGCGTCGCCGGCATCACCCCGCCCGCCCGCGCCTGGACCCTGACGGCGGCCGGCCGCGGCGCACCCGAGCCCGGCCGCCCGGGCTTACGCGAGGGCTTCACCTCCACCGAGATCCTGCGCGAGGCCGACGGGCGCTTCGCCATCGTCGTCGGCTCGGAGGTCGAGCCCGGCAACTGGCTGCCGAGCCCGCGCGCCAGCGGCCCGATCCGCCTGGCGCTGCGCCTCTACGACACCCCCGTGGCCGCCAGCGCCGGGACCCTCGACCGCGACGCGGTGCCGGCGATCACCCGGATGGGATGCGCCTCGTGAACCTGCGCGTCGTTTACGCCACCGCCTGCGGGCTGGCGCTCGCCGGGATCGTCCACGTGGCGACGGTGTTCGCGATTCCGGCCCTGTCGGAGACCGACGCCCTCACCCGCGCCCGCTCCAGCGAGAGCCTGGAGCACCCGCAGCGGGT
Organism: Methylobacterium sp. WL12; assembly: GCF_008039475.1. NCBI lineage: Bacteria > Pseudomonadati > Pseudomonadota > Alphaproteobacteria > Hyphomicrobiales > Methylobacteriaceae > Methylobacterium > Methylobacterium sp. WL12. The sequence continues at coordinate 5,851 of NZ_VRUW01000088.1, forward strand.
CTACACCCTGGCGACCCACGGCGAGCCGGCCCCGGCCGAGGCGTGGCTGCCGATCCCCGACCCGTCCGTGGCGGTCGGCGTCTGCGCCTACGACCTGGAGGACGGCCCGATGCGGGTTTCGGCCCGGACCGGCGCGATGATGCTGTCGCTGGCGGTGCACGGCCGCAAGGGCGCCTTCTACGCGGTCACCGACCAGGCCGCGGTGCGCGGCGCCCTCGACCTCGTGGTGCTGACCCGGGCGCAGTACGACGCGGCCCTGGCCAACGACGACGAGAACGAGCCGAGCCGCGACGTGCGCATCGTCGCCCCGGGCGACCAGGGCTTCGTCGTCGTCCGCGTCATCGCAGGCCTGCCGAGCCAGCGGGCCGCGGCCAACGACGCGGTGCAGGCGGTCTCCTGCACCACCGACAGCCCGGACGAGCCGGACCCCGAGCCCGCGCCGGCCAACCCACCGCCGACCAACCCGCCGCCGGCCGGCCGCGCCAAGCCGAACGGCTGACGCGGCCTTCGGCTCACGCCGCCCTGCGCCGCCTGACGAAGGTGGCCTGCCGCTCCGCCTCGGACCGGTTCACCGCGGCGCGGACCTGCAGCAGGTCCTTGCGCGTGACGAGGCCGACCAGCGTGCCGCTCTCCGCATCGGTGACCGGCAGGCGCCCCTGCCCCGTCGTCAGCATCAGGTCGAGGGCGTGCGCGGTGACGTCGCCCGGGTGGACGACGGCCAGCGACGCGTCGGAGACCCGCTCACCAAGGCGCTCGGAACCGTCGCCGCCATCCGTCCGCCACAGCAGCGCGTCGCCGCGGGTGACGAGGCCGACGGGGCGGTTCTCGCCGTCCACCACCGGGTAGGCGTGGTGGCGTCCCGCCTCCATCGCCGCCACCGCCTTGGCGACGGGCATGTCGGCCCCGAGGGTGTCGACCGACGCGACCATGATCTCGGCGACGCGGGTGAACTCGTAGGGGTCGATGCCGTACTCGCGGGTGACGTGCTGGCCGCGCCGGGCGATCTTCTCCGTCAGGATCGAGCGCTTGAGCAGCAGCACCGTCACGGCGTAGGCCGCGGCCGAGGCCGCCAGCAGCGCGGGCAACGCGTGCACGTCGCCGGTGAGCTCGACGGCGAACAGCGTGCCGGTGAGCGGCGCCCGCATGGTGCCGCCGAGCATCGCCGCCATGCCGAGGAGCGCCCAGAATCCCGGGTCGCCCGGCAGGGCCGACCCGGCGAGCCAGCCCATCGCCCCGCCGAGGATCAGCAGCGGCGCGAGTACGCCGCCGGAGGTGCCCGAGGACAGCGCCACGAGCCAGATCGCGGCCTTCACGACCAGGATCAGCAGCACGGCCGTCAGCACCATGTGGCCGCCGAGCAGGTCGGCGATGACGTCGTAGCCCACGCCGAGCGCCCGCGGCTCGACCAGCCCGCCGAGGCCGACCGCGAGGCCGCCCAGCGCCGGCCACCACATCCAGTGGATCGGCAGGCGCTCGAACGCGTCCTCGAGGGCGTAGAGCAGCGTCGTCAGCACGCCCGAGAGCAGCCCCGCGGCGAGGCCGACGCCGACGCAGGCCGCCAAGCCCCACCACGGCAGTGCCGGGTCGGCGGCGAAGGGGAACAGCGGCCCGGCCCCGAACAGGCTCGGCCGCAGCATCGTGGCGGTGACGGCGGCGGCGGCCACCGGGATGAAGCTGCGCGGGCGCCACTCGAACAGCAGCAGCTCCACCGCGAGCAGCACGGCGGCGACCGGCGTGCCGAAGATCGCGGTCATGCCGGCGGCCGCGCCCGCGACGAGGAGCGTCTTCCGCTCGGCGGCGCTCAGGTGGAAGAACTGCGCGAACAGCGAGCCGATCGCCCCGCCGGTCATGATGATCGGCCCCTCGGCACCGAACGGGCCGCCGGTGCCGATCGAGATCGCCGACGAGACCGGCTTCAGCACCGCGACCTTCGGCGACATCCGGCTGCCGCCGATCAGGATCGCCTCGATCGCCTCCGGGATGCCGTGGCCGCGGATCTTCTCCGAGCCCAACCGCGCCATCAGGCCGATCGCGAGGCCGCCGAGCGGGGGCACGCAGACCATCCAGAGCGAGGGCGTGGCCCCGGCCAGCGAGGTCGCCCCGACATCGATCCGGCCGAACCAGACGAGGTTCGTCACGAAGGCGACGAGGGCGAGCAGGCCCCAGGCCGCGACCGTGCCGCCGAGGCCGACCACGACCGCCATGGCGCACAGCACGAAGAGGCGTCGGTCGGTGCGGAAATCACCCAGAACGCGACGCCCGGCGGGCGGGGCTGCCTTCGAGACCGGCATGCGGCTGAACCTCCTGTAGGATGCGGTACGGCCCCATATATATATCGTAACCCGATATATTGAACCCCACGCTTGGAGGTGGACGATGGATTCGGATGCCGGCTCGGTCCTCTCGCGTGAGGCCTACGCCGCAATCGCGCGCTTCCGCCTGGAGCTGCGGCGTTTCCTCGCCTTCAGCGAGGCGGCGGCCGGCAAGGTCGGCCTGCCGGCCCAGCAGCATCAGGCGCTGCTGGCGATCGCAGGCCACGACGGGCCGCCGACGGTCGGATTCGTGGCCGAGCAGCTGTTGATCGCGCCGCAGACCGCGGCCGAGCTCGTCGCGCGAATGGTGGACAAGGGCTTCCTGACCAAGGCGGCGGAGGCGCGCGACCGCCGGCGGATGGCGCTGTCGCTGACCCCGAAGGCGATGGCGGTGCTGCAGCAGCTGACGACGGCCCACCTCGCGGAGCTGCAGACCCTGGAGCCGGCCCTCGCCACCGCCCTGGCCACGGCGCTGGACCGCGTGCACGGCCGCTCCGACGCGGGGTGATGATGGTGCGGAGCGGAGACCGTTTGAGCAGCCCCGCGGTACGGCCCCGAATGGATCGTTCGAGGCGAAGGCGCGCCCCCCTCTCCCGTCCGGGAGAGCGTTGGGGTGAGGGGTGCGGCCTCTCCGGAGAAACCTGGCCCCTCACCCTGTCCCTCTCCCGGACGGGAGAGAGGACCCGCGCCTCAACGGCTCGTCTGTGAAATCAACCAGTCCCTGGACCCGCGGTCAGCCCGCCTGGACGGCGTCGAGCGCCTGGGCGAGGTCGGCCAGGAGGTCGTCCTCCGCCTCGAGGCCGATCGACAGGCGGAGCAGGCCGCCGGTGATGCCGGCGATGGCGCGGGCCTCGGGGTCCATGGCGGCGTGGGTCATGGTCTCGGCGTGCGAGATCAGGCTCTCGACCCCGCCGAGCGATTCGGCGAGCGTGAACACCTGGACCCGGCCCACGACCTGGCGGACCGCCTCGCGGCCGCCGACGAGTTCGAAGCTCAGCATGGCGCCGAAGCCGCTCTGCTGGGCCTGGGCCAGCGCATGGCCCGGGTGGCTGGCGAGGCCGGGATAGTACACCGCGGCGACGGCCGGGTGCCCGGCGAGGAACGCGGCCAGGCGCCCGGCGGTCCGCTGCTGCTGCTCGACCCGCACGAACAGGGTGCGCACGCCCCGCAGCGTCAGGTACGCGTCGAACGGCGAGCCGGTGACGCCGATGGTGTTGGCCCAGGCGGCGAGCTCGTCGCCGACGGTGGCGTCCGCCGCGACCACCGCGCCGCCGACGACGTCGGAATGGCCGTTGAGGAACTTGGTCGTGGCATGCACGACGAGGTCGGCGCCGAGCGACAGGGGCCGCTGCAGGGCCGGCGACAGGAAGGTGTTGTCGACCACCGAGAGCGCGCCGGCCGCCCGGGCGAGCCCGGTGACGCGGCGGATGTCCACGACGCGCATCAGCGGGTTGCTCGGCGTCTCGATCAGCACGACCTTGGGCTTCCTCGCGAAGGCCGCCTCCAGGGCCGCCGGGTCGGTCTGGTCGACGAAGGCCACCGCGTAGTGCCCGCGCGCCGCGCGGAGGCTGAGCAGGCGGTGCGTGCCGCCGTAGCAATCGTGCGGGGCGACCAGGAGGTCGCCCGGCCGCAGGCTCGACAGGGCGAGGTCGAGGGCCGCCATGCCGCTCGACACCACCACCGCGCGGGCGCCGCCCTCGAGCTTGGCGAGGGTGTCTGCGAGCTGGTCGCGCGTCGGGTTGCCCAGCCGCGAGTAGTCGTAAGGCCCCGGCTTCTCGAAGGCCGGGAACTTGTACGTCGTCGAGAGATGGATCGGGGCGATGACGGCGCCGTAGGACGTGTCCGCGGCCACGCCGTTGGTGGCGGCGATCGTGCGGGGATCTCTGGGTTCGGTCATCGCGTCTGGTCCTCCCGGGAATCGGTTCGCGGTGCGATCCGAAGGCCCCGCCGAAGCGTTCTTTATAGAGGACGAAACGGCCTTACAACAAAACGATGCAAAGATCCGCTCAGGCTCATACCAAACCTCGCTGAGCTCGGCTCATCGGGGTTCGGGCCCCCGCGACTGCGGGGCGGCGGGAGTCCGCCGGACCTCATGGGTCTTGACCCGTGAGACTGGGTATTAATCCTTCACGACCAACGGCCGCACCGGCGGACCCGAGGCGGCGATGCCCCCGCGCGGCGGCATCGCCTCGGGCAACGCCATGTCCTCGCCCGGAACGAGGCCGCAGCGGAAGGCGGCCTCGGGCGGAAGCAGCGGATCGAGGAGCGTGCGGCGGGCGGCCAACCCGGCGACGCCGCGCTCCGCCCCCACGGCTTCGGGGCCCGGCACCGCGACGACGAGGTGCTCCAGCGCGTAGCGGTAGCGCGCCGTGCGCTCGGCGGTCTCCAGCCGGACCCAGGCGATGAGGCAGCGGTTCTCGGCGACCCGCATCGCGGCGTTGCGCACGTCGTCGTCGTCGAGCGCCTTGGCGAAGGGAAGGCTGCGCAGGCGCAGGGCGTCGGCGTCGATCACCCGCGCGGCGATCGCGACGAAGGGCGGGATCAACCGGGCGTCGGCGACCGCGTCCTCGGACAGGCGGCGGTAGCGCGAGACCGGCGAGCGCGCGGGCTCGGCCACCAGCCCGTCATGGTAGGCGGCCACGTCCCCCGGCCGCCAGGAGGGCGGCAGCACGCGGGCGCGGGTGAGGTTGGCGAGCACGTCGATGAACGCGGCCTGGGGCGCCGCCGGCATCAGGAAGCGCCAGGCGCGGGCGCGCAGGGTCTGCTCGTCGTCGGTCAGCGGGAAGGCGGAGGCCGGCTCGCCGCGCTCGCGGGCCGCCAGCGTGCCGGTGGTCTCGACCAGCGCGTTCCAGGCGCCGGCCTTCGGGCGGCCGAAATCGCCCTGCTGCGCGCAGGCCGCCAGGAGCGCGGTGAGGAACGCGGCGGTGACCGCGCAGGTCGCGACCGGGCTCGTGCGGCGCCGGGCGCCCGGGATCGGAACCGGCACGCGCCGGGCCTGGCTCGGCATGGACCGCCTCGTTCGGGTGTCGGTGTGAGGACTGGGCGTTGAGACGCGGACCCGGCGGATCGCCCGCCGGAGGCCGGATCAGGAGGCGAGGCGCTCGTAGCGCACGCCGAGGAACAGCAGGATCTCGCCGCGGCGCTCGCCGGCCTCGGGGCGGCGGCGGGACCGGGCGGAGGCCGCGAACGGCACGACGCGGCCGAGCGGTGCGCGCTGGGGACCCTCCGGCGTCGGCGTGTCGGAGCGGAGCGCGGCGGGGCGGGGGGCAGTGGATCGGGAGACGGTCATGGCAGGCACCTGTCGGCTTATCCGGGCATCGCGCCCGGGCCCCGGGGCGGGGCGTCGGCAAGGGCGACGGCGTGTCGATGCCGGCAGATCAGCACGCCATGGTTAACGGATCGTTTCCCGGCAGGACCTCCGGCGACCTGCTTCGGCGTCGTCGCCGGAGGTGTCCGCGCGGCGCCACGCGAGAGGGGGCTGGAAGGGGGCTGGAAGGGGGCCGGCCAGAGGTTCGCACGCGGTTGGCCTGCGCCTTGCGAGGGAGGATTCGCCCATGGCGGGCGTTTCCTCCCAACGACTGGGCCCTGCTCGCGACCCGGGCGGGGCCCTTCTTCGTTTGTCGGAGGGCGTTTCCTTCTCGGTCTCCGCCGGCACCTGCGGCGCGAATGCCGCATTGCGGCCTCGACGGGCTCCCACGGCGGATGCTGCATTGCGGTCGCCGAGGGGTGGAAGCGGAACCGTCGCACGGTCGCGACGCTTGCCTAGCGACGCCGGAGACCGATATGCCGGGCCATTCGCGGATGCCGCCCTCGGGCGGATCCGACGCCGGGGTTCCCACGGCCGACATGCAAGGACCACGCTGGATGCGACTGGACACGTTTCGACACGCCCGTGGCGCGCTTCTGCCTCGGATGCTCCGCTCCGCGGCGCTGGCAGGCCTCCCGCTCGCCCTGCTGGCGCTCGCCGGCAGCCCGGCCCAGGCCCAGCGCGAGGACCAGGGGCTGCAGCTCGGCTGCGCCAACGACTATTTCCGCCTCTGCGCCGGCGTCGACCCGAACAGCCCGGCGGCCGAGCAGTGCATGACGCGCAACCGCAAGCGCCTGTCGCCCGAGTGCCGCAACGCCATCGGCGACTACGACAAGCGCACCGGCGGAAAGTCGATGCCGGAGGATTGATCGCTTCGGGCGCGTCCGCGACGCGCCCGGTTCGAGGATGGTGGACGACGAGCGGCCGGCTCGTTCCGGGGGATGGATCGTCCCTCGGGAGCCGGCCGCGTCACGAGCGGAGCCCGACGACATGGCCTTGACCGTTGCGGTCCAGATGGACCCGATCCAGGCGATCCGCATCGCCGGCGACACCACCTTCGCCCTGTTGCTCGAAGCGCAGGCGCGCGGCCACCGGCTGATCTACTACACCCCCGACCGGCTCTCGATGCAGGGCCGCCGCGTCACCGCCCGCGTCCAGGCGCTGAGCGTGCAGGACGTGGAGGGCGCGCACGCGACGCTCGGCGAGATCGAGCGGATCGATCTGTCGGAGGCCGACGTGGTGCTGATGCGCCAGGACCCGCCCTTCGACATGGCCTACATCACCGCGACCCACATGCTGGAGAAGATCCACCCGCAGACGCTGGTGGTGAACGACCCGGCCGAGGTGCGCAACGCGCCCGAGAAGCTCTTCGTCCTCGACTTCCCCGAGCTGATGCCGCCGACGCTGATCTCCCGCGACAAGGCGGAGATCGAGGAATTCCGCCGCGAGCACGGCACCGTGGCGATGAAGCCGCTGCACGGCCACGGCGGCGCGGCGGTGTTCCGCGTCTCCGAGACCGACCCGAACTTCGGCTCGATGTTCGACCTGTTCTCGGTCACCTTCCGCGAGGCGTGGGTGGTGCAGCGCTTCCTCGAGAAGATCACCGAAGGCGACAAGCGCATCATCCTCGTCGACGGCGAGCCGATGGGCGCGATCAACCGCGTGCCGGCCTTGAACGACATCCGCTCCAACATGGTCCGCGGCGGCGCCGCCCGGCCCTCGGACCTGACCGAGCGCGAGCGCGAGATCTGCGCCACGATCGGCCCGGAGCTGCGCCGCCGCGGCCTGATCCTCGTCGGCATCGACGTGATCGACGGGCACCTCACCGAGATCAACGTCACCTCCCCCACCGGCATCCGCGCGATCAAGCGCCTCGGCGGCCCGGACCTCGCCGTGAGCGCGTGGGACGCGATCGAGGCGCGGGTGGCGGTCTGACGGTCGGCCTTCGGGTGTGCGCGGTCATTCCGAACGCTTGGCGCCACGTTTCCTGCGCGCCCGGGCCGATTGCGGTTGCCCCGCCGTTCGGCGGCCGAAGGCCTCCGCCATAGCCGGCAGCATGCCCTTGACGCCGGGCCGCGTCCGCGCCAGCTCGGCGTCGGTCAGCGGCGGGCTGTCGACCGCTGCCCAATCTGCCTCGGCGTAGGCGTCGTTCGGGACGTAGCCCAGCCCGGGATCACGCCTGTTCATAGGTCGCTCCTTCCGTTTAGAACGTAGACGATGTGGCCCTCACGTCTCCGCCTTCGGCGTCGCGTTGAGCTCGGCCCAGTCGAACTCCTCCTCCAGCACGAAGTAGGCGTCGTCGCCGATCGCGCCCTCGCGGCGCAGGCGCATGACCGTGTCGCGGGCGGCGGTGATGGCGCGGCGGCGCGGGCCGTCGGTGGGCAGGGATTCCGGAGCGCGGCCCTCCTCGTGGGCCTCCGCCTCGGCGAGCGCGCCGCGCAGCTCCGCCCTCAGGGCCTCGATGCCGGGCTCGTCGTCGGCCGCGTCGAGGCTGTCGAGGGCCGCCTGGTAGGCCTCGGCCCGGGCGCGGCCCGTCTCGCGGCCGACCGGGTCGTCGTCCTCGAGGCCGAGGCGGGCGAGCAGCGGGTTCAGGGTCAGGCCCTGGACCACCAGGGTGCCGAGCACCGTGCCGAACGCGGCGAAGACGATCAGGTCGCGGTGCGGGAATTCCTGCGGCAGGGCGAGCGCCGTGGCGATGGTGAGGATGCCGCGCATCCCAGCCCAGGACACCGCGACGGCGCTCCGGAGCCGGCCGCGGCCGGGATCGGCGACGGAGAGGCCGGGCAGGCCGGACGCCGGCAGCACCCAGGCGATGCGCACCAGCACCACGGTGGCGAAGACCGCGCCGGCGAGCGCCAGCGCGACGAGCTGGTCGGCGCCGGCGAGCCGCTCGAGGATCGGGCCGATCTGGATGCCGATCAGCACGAAGGCCAGCACGTTGAGCACGAACACCGCCGTGTTCCAGACCGCGTAGGAGATGATGCGCACGCGCGGGGCGGTGATGCCGGGGGTGCCGCGCGCCACCGTGATCGCGAAGGCGACCAGCGTCAGCACGCCAGACATCTCCAGGCGCTCGGCGGCGATCCAGATGCCGAAGGCGGCCACGAATTGCAGCACGATGGTGCTGGCCGCGTCCTGCACCCGCCGCATCCCGGCGACGAAGGCGAGCCCCGCGAGCGGCCCCACCACCAGGCTCGCGACCACGCCCACGAGGAAGGTCGGGCCGACCTCGGAGACGTGGAAGGCGCCGCTCGCGGCGGCCGCGACGCCGAGCCGGTAGATCAGCAGGGAGCCGGCGTCGTTGAGCAGGCTCTCGCCGCGCAGGATGGTGGTGAGGCGGTGCGGCAGCGAGACGTGGCGCAGCACCGAGAGCGCGGCCACCGCGTCCGGCGGCGCGACGATCGCCCCGAGCACGATGCAGGCGGAAAGCGGCATGTCCGGCACCAGCAGCTTGGCGACGACGGCGACCGCGATCGTCGTCACCGCCACCGCACCGAAGGCGAGGCCGGCGATCGGGCGCCAGTTCGCCCTCAGGTCGCGCAGCGAGGTGCCGTAGCCGGCATCCATCAGCACGGGCGCGAGGAACAGCGCCAGCGCCAGCCCCGGGTCGAGCTCGAGGTTCGGGACGCCCGGCACGAAGGCCAGGCCGACGCCGCCGAGCGCCAGGAAGGCCGGATACGGCGCACCGATTCGCCGCGCGAGCGCCGCCAGCAGCACCGCGCCGAACAGGACGCCGACAACCCACTCGAAAATGATCATCAGGGGAAGATAGGGCGGTGCGGCCGGCACGGCGGGGCCGGCGGACCTTCGACTCAGTACTGCACGGTCGCCCGCACCCCGAGAACGGTGGCGTTCTTCAGTCGGCGCCCGTCGGCATCCGCGACGCCGCCGCTCGGGCGGATGATGTACTGCAGGTCCGGCTGCACGGTGAAGCCCGGCACCACCAGCGCCTGGTAGGTCGCCTCCAGCGCGGTCTCGGCCCGCCGCCGCGGGATCGGGGTGCCGGTGAACAGGATGGTGTCGGTGTCGGCCCGGCGGGCGTCGTCGGCGTAGCGGGCGTAGGCGATGCCGGCGCCGACCGTGTCGTCGTCGCGCCCCGGGATCAGGCCCTTGTAGGCGAGGCCGGCGTCGACGTAGGCCGAGATCAGGCTGGAGCGCGTCGGCGAGAGCGAGGCGCGCACGAACACCGACAGGCCCTCGTCGTCCTTCTCGGGCTCGATCAGGACGCTCTGGTCGATCATCGCGTAGAGCCCGGCGTTGCCGCGCTGCCGGCGCGGCAGGCCGGACGAGGCCGGGTCGGCGAGCGACAGGCCGAGGGTGTCGCGGCGCAGGTCGTCGAACCGGCCGAAATGCTGCCAGCCGCCGAAGGTCACCGTGCCGGGCAGCGCGGTCGAGCCCTTCTCGGTGTTGTAGGAATAGGCCGCCTCGGCCACGATCAGGGCCGGGTCGTGCGTGCGGAAGTTCGTGCCGGTGCGGTTGAGGCGCTGCGCCTCCGCGTCGTCGCCCGGGCGGCTGGCCCCGGCCGGATCGCCGTCGTAGAGCCCGGCCTGGAACGACAGCCCGCCGCCGGGCTCGAACTTCGCCCGGATCGCCGGCGTCGCCAAGGGGTAGGCCGGGCCGCCGGAGGGGAGGTTCGCGCTGGTGATCGCCGGCCAGCCGAAGCTCGAGTTCACGAACAGCGTCGCGGTCTGGCTCACGAAGAACTCGCTGTCGGCGGCCTGCTGGCCGACGCGCAGGCCGAGCTTGCCGTCGAAGAGCTGCTGGTCGAACCACAGCACGTAGAGCCGTGTCGCGGGCAGCGCCCCGATGACGCTGACGTCGAGCAGGTTGCCGACGTAGTAGCGCGAGAGGCCGGTGCCGTGGATGAAGTAGGCGTTGGCGTGCGCCGTGGCGCCCTGCCAGCCGGCGAGCGTGTCGAGGTCGAGGTAGAGCCGCAGGTTCAGCCGGTCCTCCACCACCGCTCCCTGCCGCATTCCGCCGGTGGGGTTGCCGAGCACGTCCGCGATGTAGGTGAGGCTGTACTGGATGCCCCGCTCCTTCAGCACCGGGCGCAGGCCGAAGGGATCGCCGAGGGGGCCGAGATAGGGCTCGACCGAGCGGGCGTAGCCGCCCGAGGTCTGGCTCGTGGTCTCGGGCTGGGCCACGGAGGTCCGCAAGTCGCCGCCGGCGCCTTCGCGGATCACGGGGATGGCCGGGGGCGCCGGCGGCGTCTGCGCGAAGGCCGGGATGCTGAGCATCGCGGCAAGCGCTCCGATGGCGGATGGGCGGTGGATCACGGACGGCTCGGGTGGCGTGCGGCGGCAACCGTACAACAGGCGCCCGGCCGAGTCCGATGCGGGACGGTGACACGCGAACCGCGCGTTCTGCCTTTTCCCGCACAACGGCTACTGTATTCACACCTCTCCTGCCCTTGGCGGTTCGACGTGCGCGCATCCCCTCGCCCCACGTGCGGGGAGAGGGCTTTGACGACCTCGTCGTCGGCAAAGCGAGGCGGCAGCCGACGGTGAGGGGGCCGAGCCGGAGGAGGCACTTCCGGAAGCTCCCCCTCACCGTCGCTTCGGCTTCGCCTCTCGCTCCCCGGCTGCACGACGGGGTGCAGCCGGGCCTCTCCCCGCACGCGGGGAGAGGGGAACCCGCGCGTTATCCGATGCCGTGACGAACGATGTGGATCCAGTAGCGCAGAGGGGGGGGAAGCGGAGTGGCCGCCCTCGCGCCTTTTGCACCGACGGCACGGTTTTCGTACAGCCGGAGCGAGCCGTCGCCAGCCGCGAGCGAGACCATGCCCGAGACCCCCGTCTTCTCCCACGGCGCCTGCGCCGCCCCGCACCACCTCGCCGCGCAGGCCGGGCAGACCGTGCTGGCGCAGGGCGGCAACGCCATCGAGGCGATGACCGCGATGGCGGCGGCGATCGCCGTGGTCTACCCGCACATGAACGGCATCGGCGGCGACGGGTTCTGGCTGGTGCGCGAGCGCGGCGGCCGGGTGCGCGGCATCGAGGCCTGCGGGCCGGCCGGCGCGCTGGCCACCCGGGCGCGCTACCGCGAGCGCGAGTTCGACGCGATCCCCGCCCGCGGCCCCGACGCCTGCGTGACGGTGGCCGGCGCCGTCGGCGGCTGGCGCCTGGCCCTGGAGCTGTCCCGCGCGCTCGGGGGCCGGCTGCCGCTGGAGACGCTGCTCGCCGACGCGATCCGCCACGCCCGCGAGGGCTGTCCGGTCTCGCCCTCGGAAGGGCGCTACGTGCCGAAGGAGCTCGACACCCTCCACGACGCCCCGAACTTTGCGAAGACGTTCCTCAAGGAGGGCAAACCGTGGCCGGTGGGCGACGTGCGGACGCTGCCGGCGCTGGCCGCGACCCTGGAGCAGCTCGCCCATGCCGGTCTCGACGACTTCTACCGCGGCGACGTCGGCCGCGAGATCGCCGCCGACCTCGAACGCCTCGACGCCCCGGTGACCAGGGCCGACCTCAAGGCCTACCAGCCGCGCGAGCGCTCGGCCCTCTCGATCCGCCGCCGCGACGCCACGCTCTACAACTTTCCGCCGCCGACGCAGGGGCTGGCGGCGCTGCTGATCCTCGGCATCTTCGACCGGCTCGACATCCGCCAGGCGGAGACCACGGCGCATTACCATGGGCTGATCGAGGCGACGAAGCGCGCCTTCGCGATCCGCGACCGGGTGGTGACCGACTACGACCGCCTGGTCACGGACCCGGCCCAGTATCTCACGCCCGAAAACCTCGCCCGCGAGGCGGCGCAGGTCGACATGGCGCGCGCCGCCGCGATCCCGCTGCGCAACCCCGGCGAGGGCGACACCGTGTGGATGGGCGCGATCGACCACGACGGCCTGGCCGTGTCCTACATCCAGTCGATCTACTGGGAATACGGCTCCGGCTGCGTGTTGCCGGCCACCGGCATCCACTGGCAGAACCGCGGCACCTCGTTCTCCCTCGACGAGACGGCCGTGAACCCGCTGGAGCCGGGGCGGCGCCCGTTCCACACCCTGATCCCGGCGCTCGCCTGCTTCGACGACGGCCGGCTGATGGCCTACGGCTCGATGGGCGGCGACGGCCAGCCGCAGTTCCAGGCGCAGGTCTTCACCCGCTACGCCGACTACGGGCTCGGCCCCGCCGACGCGGTCGACGCCCCGCGCCTGCTCTACGGCCGCACCTGGGGCGCGGAATCGCTGACCGTGAAGGTCGAGGACCGCTTCGACCCGGCCTGCATCCGGGCGCTCGGCCGGATGGGCCACGAGATCGAGGAGCTCGGCGGGGCCTACATCGACTCGCTCGGGCATGCCGGCATGCTGGTCCGCCACCCCCGCAACGGCCGCATCGAGGCGGTCCACGACCCCCGCTCGGACGGCGGCGCGTTGGGGCTTTAAGGGAAGCCGCGCCGGCTCGACGCGCCACTTCCCTCCCCCCTCTGTGGGGGAGGGTGGGCCTCCCGTCAGCGAGGGTCGGGAAAGGGAGCGCGTTATCCGGAGAGGTCGCTCCCCTCTCCCGACCCACTTCGCGGGCCACCCTCCCCCGCAGAGGGGGGGGGGGG
>NZ_VRUW01000089.1:0-18933 GCF_008039475.1 Methylobacterium sp. WL12
ATATATTTCAAATGTATTTTCAATAAGGATATTATTGCGGCTGTTGGGACAATCAATAGCTGATCAATCTATACCAGATCTAGTACGTTGCGCCTATCGAAAGGCAGCCTCTGACAAGTTTCGTAGGCAGGCCACTCGTCGCAGTGCCGAACCGCGTACCGAACTCAGCCACGCCGTTTGAGACTTCATCGTTTGACGATGAGCGCAGCTACAGAAGCACAGTCGTGTCTGTAAGGGTCTCTGCGGCAGGCGCCAGGTTCATGGACCAGACCTGCTCGACCGTTTCACGCAAGGTTGCTGGCATGAACGGCTTGACGAGGCAGGCGTTCACCCCTGCCCGGCGCGCGGCAACGAAGCAGTGGGCCTGCTCCTTTGTCGTCATGATGACGAACGGCGTCTCGCGAAGCTGCGGATCCTCGCGTACCTGCCGCAGAAGCTCGTAGCCGGTCATCGGGTGCATGTTCCAGTCGGCGATGACGAGGCCGTAGCGGCGCTGGTTCATCATCGCGAGCGCAGCCGCCCCGTCGCCAGCCTCGTGCACGTCGGTCAGCCCAACCTGTTCGAGGGTGGCGCGCACCACGGCACGGATCAGAGGCACATCGTCCACGACGAGCACGGGCAGCGATCGTGGGGGTGTCACAGCATCTCCCAAAGCGGTTCGGCCCCGCCGCGATCTGCTCACGCGGCAGGGGAACCCCGGATCTCACCAGCAAGGCCGATACGCAGTACATGGCCCGGGCATAGGATGCCGGCACCTGGTTAGAGGCACGTCACCGCGGCAGGTGCCGCGGTGTGCCGGAACGGGGCGCTGAGCGGCGTCAGGCCGTCTCGGCGGCCTTCTCGACCTTCTTCCTGCCACGCGCCTTCGGGGCCGTCTCGGGGGCTTCAGCAGTCTTGGGCTTCCGGCCGCGGGTCTTGGGCGCCTCGGAGACAGTCTCGTCGGCCTCAGCGGCCCTAGGAGCCGCCTTGCGCAGCTGGCCGAGGCCGAGAGAGCGTGCCAGCTCGGAGCGCTTGGCTGAGTAGCTCGCCGCCGTCGAAGGATAGTCCGCCGGCAGGCCGTAGCGTGCCCGGTAGCTCTCCATCGTCAGGCCGCTCTTGGTCAGGTGGCGCTTGAGGGTCTTGTACGGCTTACCGTCGATGAATGAGATCAACGCATCCGGCGTGATCGACTTCTTCACCTGCGCGGCAGTCGCCTTCTCGGGGGCGGCAGGCTCGGCGGTCGCTTCCTTGCCGAGGCCGGTCAAGGAAGCATGCACGCTGGCGATCAACGCCGGCAGTTCGGCCACCTGTACGTGGTTGGCCGAGACAAAGGCCGCGACAAGGTCGGCAGCGAGTTCCACGAAGTCGGTAGATTGAGCTTCGACTTGTTCGTCCACAACGATTCCTTTCATAAAGAGGATCTATCGCTCTGCCGAACAGGGTAGATCGTCAAGGCATGTCCGTGAACAACGCACTACGGAATGCTGCAACACGGACGAAGATTTGTTGCTGCGCTTCGACATGAGCTTCGATGGCGCAGAGAAGCCCCGGTCCGCCTGAGCGGCCGGGGCTCCTTTCCACACCCCGGTGGTGGAACGTGGCCGAAGGATTGCTCACCGTTCTAGCCGCAGCCGACCGCACTCAGCACCAGCGCCGCGACGTTGAGCTTTCAAGCCGATCTGCCGGGGAGCGCGGCGCAAAAGTCGGGGCCGCCCTGGCCACTCTTCCGCGAAACCATATCACTCAATCATGCGTACAGGTCACGGCAGGCTCGCGTGATCTTGTGCGAGTCGTACCTTGATCTGGATGAGAGATCGGTAGATCTCACGCCGGTAGCGTACACACAGGACAATCGAAGTGACCAAAGATAACCTGGGGTTGAACCCCGATATGCTCATAATGGCGAGCGAACTGGTAGCGGCGTACGTTTCGAACAACCGCGTATCAGTAAATGAGCTTCCGGGATTGATCGGCACCGTTCATGCAGCCCTCAACGGCATCGCAAGCGGGACAGGCGCAGCGGGTGCCAGCGCCCCGGCCGAAGAGGTCGAGAAGCCCACCGCGGCACAGATCCGCAAGTCCATTCGGCCCGACGGGTTGGTCTCCTTCATCGACGGCAAGCCCTACAAGACGCTGAAGCGCCACCTGACGAAGCACGGCCTCAACCCGCACAGCTACCGCGCGAAGTTCGGCCTACCGGCTGACTACCCGACGACGGCAGCCTCGTACTCGGAGGCCCGCTCCGCCCTCGCGAAGAACATTGGCCTCGGCCGGCCGGGCCGTATGGCCGCCTGAGCAGGCCGTAGAAGCCCGCCGCGATCTGCCGGCGGGCTTCGGCGTTCAGCACACACCGAACCGCATGTGGCTGGTGACGATCAACCC
Organism: Methylobacterium sp. WL12; assembly: GCF_008039475.1. Taxonomy (NCBI): domain Bacteria; kingdom Pseudomonadati; phylum Pseudomonadota; class Alphaproteobacteria; order Hyphomicrobiales; family Methylobacteriaceae; genus Methylobacterium; species Methylobacterium sp. WL12. The sequence continues at coordinate 2,362 of NZ_VRUW01000089.1, forward strand.
ACCGCCTCTGCTGGCGGTCGCACCTCGTACGGGTCGAGAAAAGCAGCGAGATACCTGCTGGTCGCCGGATATGACCATTGCTCGCCCCACTTCGCGGTATGACCGTGCCGAACCTTCACCCATCCGTAGAAGGGATCGTGGGGGACGAGAAACCATGCTCGGACAGCCCCAGAGCTGTAGGGCATGGATGGGAACAGCATCAGCAGTTCACGGCCACCGTATCGGCGCCCATCGACCAGGGGACGGCTCTTGAGCTGAACGCCTGCCAGCACGCCGCCCGGGGTACGGATCACCAGGTCCTCACCCTCGATGTCCGCCTCCGGCCGGTATACGCGATAGCCGCAACGGATCAGGACGGCTGTCGCTTCGGCGCGGTTGGCTGCCTCCGTATGCGCCTGGTGGAAGCGAGCCGCTGTAGCTGGTTCGTCGTTCAAGGCATGTCTCCCGCGTGCTCAGGCATCTTACATCCGCACGGCGACCTTCAACGGCGCCTGAGGGCCTACAGGGGCCCGCCGCGGTCCAGTGGCCGGTCCTTGTGCTTCAACCGGCGCCGTACCTGCCCTTGCCGTTCCCAGGGCCAGCGGGACGGCACGGTCATTCAACCAGCACACCGTCGCCATGCAGGTTGAAGCCCTGCAGGTCGTCCTCGATGAGGTTCGCCAGGACTGCGAACGTTAGCACGAGGCTGCCACACACGTGCCGGAGCCGGAGCCGTATCGCCCGTGGTGGCGACGCCTCGCCGGCTGATGTAGACCCCGCGCCCCGGCATCGGGCGGGGCAGGGGACGGCATGGACCAGCGCACCGCCGACATCCTCGCCGTGGTCGTGGAGAACCGCGAGCTGCGCGCCCAGCTCGCCGAGGTGCAGGACCAGTGCGTCGAGCTGGCGGTGGACGCGGGCGAGCTACACGCCGAGATCGAGGCGCTACGGTCCCGCCTGGCCCGGGCTGAGCGCGAGCGCGACGTTTGGCGCGTAGAGGCCGAGTGCCGGCGCGGGGGGGCCTTCGCTTGATCCGCGATATGATGTTCTGGAAAGACGAGATTACTCTCGGAATTGCCATCTTCGGTGCGGTGTTCGGCTTCACCGGCATGATGCTCGGTCTCTACAACGCTTGGGCAGCGCGCGATCTACGACGGGTGCATGCGCGTGTCATGCTGATCAGCGCACAAAGGCGGAACATGAAGGAGCCTCAACCCGCCTTTGAAGTGATTAATCTCAGCGTCTTTCCCATCGGGATAAGCGAGGTTGGCATCGTTCTCGGCTGGCGCCGCCGTCGGCAAGCCGTCAACCCGGTTGCCATCGAGCAATGGCCGCAGCGACTAGAGGCACGCGACGCGCTGACCGTCTTTTTTGATGTGAGCGCCCTACTAGCCCAGGATCAACGCCTAGCAGGCGTCTACGCGAAGCTCGTGAGCGGCGAGGTTATCGACGGACGCGGTCCAGAGCTGAAGCTGGTACGCCGAATGTTCGGGAGCCTTCGTAAACCGTAGGCGGTTGAGGCAGCCATGAATTACATACTGGGCAATTGCTCCAACGTGATCCGCAATTCGCGACATTCGGTGCATCCAGAAGAACCCAGTCGGTCCCTGATACCTCCAGAAACCGAATAAAATAGCTTGCCGTAGGGAATAATCACATGAAGATACTAACCCCTACCCTCGTCGTGACACTTACTATCCTCATGATCGGTCCGTCTTTTGCGCGGGACCACATGCCGTCTAGTGAAAAGATCGATTGCGCAGGCATGGATAGCAACGTGCAGTCCATCGAGCGCGCGCCGAATTGCCAGCGCGCTTTCGGTATTATGATCCAGTGCTCGAACGCGGGAGGTGGTGACGTCGGGCCTGGCGACGCAGTGCGCGAAAAATGTGAGGCGGTGTTCCTCCCCAAGCTTAACGCGGCGGGGCGGAAAGCCTACCAGCGCGAACTAAAGCGATGCGTAGACAAGTACGCGAACATGCAGGGGTCCTTGTACCAGTCGCGCACTGCCTTCTGCCAGACGGACCTCGCTGTCAGGCGCGCTGCGCGCTACGAAAAACAGCGTTGATCGACCTACCGACCAGCGCCGTGTTGTGCGCCAGAGTTAGAAGCACTGCCTCAGCTTATAGGCGTCACCGAAACGTCCGATTGCGTGACTCGGCGGCGGCGGTCATCTGCCGATCCAATCAGCACTCCGCATGGCGTCGTTATTTCTGCGCTCCGCAAACCCTAATCGTGTGACGCTATGCGCTCCTTGATACTCGCGCTTTCCTTGCTCCTCGCCGCCGTCGACGTCCGGGCCGAACCAACATCCACCCTGAACGGGATGTGGCAGCTCCTCGGCGCCTGCACCCAGTCAATCGGAGGCCCTGCCGCATCGGTCGGATCGGAAGTGACGCTGCTCTTCAGCATCAAGCGCGACGGCAGCTTACAGGGGAAACCGAGGATCACGCACTCCAAGCTCGTTGGCGACGAGGAGGCCCAAAAGGCCTTCGTCTCCGAGGTGCTGACGTCCGTGGCGCACTGCTTCCCGTTGCCGATCACCGACGGCCTCGGTGGCGCCATCGCAGGTCGTCCGCTGCGGATACGCGTGATGAACCGGCTGAAGGAGCGGGGCGCCTAGTGCGATGCAGCGGACGAGGCGTGACACACGTGTTCAACACCGGAAATCCTTCTCCGCAGGCGCTACGTCAGCATCCTTGCTCACTCTCACACATGCAGCGAGCGAAGCCGTATGCTGGCCCTATACCCTCCATTGGACCGGATCCCCTCACGAACGGAAGCGGACTTTCTGCTCCATGATATCTGTGCGCACTCTCTTCCAATGCCTGCGAGCAGCATCATACCGTTTGATGCAAGCTGAGAGCCCGTCCGATAAGGGGCTGAGGCAGGGTTGAGTGGCCGGGACGGCAGTGATTCCAAGAGGGTGCTGAAACCTGACTTGGATCTGCCATGTGGACCCCGACCACCCGGCGGCAGCATAGCCGTGCGGGCCTGCGCTATGAAACCGACCTGACAGATGCCGAGTGGGCGGTGATTGCACCTCTGATGCCGGAGCCGGCGCCATGTGGCCGCCCGCCAGTCTGGACGACGCGGGAGGTCCTGAACGCCATCTTTTACGTGCTGCGCGGCGGCATCGCGTGGCGGCTGATCCCGAAGGACCTGCCGCCGCGTTCGACCGCGTTCGGCTACTTCGGCTCACATCGCCGTCGCCCTTCCCTGGCTCCCGCAAGCGTACCAAGGCTGCCGTAGGAGGCTCTGAGGCGGCTCCGAAGGCCCGCGGCCGGAGAAGGCTACCGAGACGGCCTGAAGCCGCTCAGCGGTCCGTTTCGGCGCACCGCCTTGTCATACGCTCATGGCGAGGCCGCGGATCACGGCTTTGCTGCAATTTTATGCTATAATTTTTATGACAGTGTATTGTCTATCGACCTAATACAGGTATGATGGAGACGGTCCTATTCCATCTATCGATATACAACTCAAGCGCGCCCCTAAAGGGCGCGTTTTTTGTTGTCTTTCATGGACATGACTGGAGCCGCCGTTACGTAAACGACGAACGCCTCAGGAGCTGAACTCCTGAGGCGTTGCTTGACCTAGCGGCCAGTTTGATCGGGCTGGGGATGCTTAGGCCAAGAAGATGGCCGAAGGTCCTAGTACGAGCCGAACTTGTAGTTCAGGCCGGCGCGGACGACGGCAAACTCGGTGTCGTTGCGGCGAGCCACGTAGCCCGGAGCGAAGAACACGGCGCCAGCAGCGTTGGTTGCGTAAGCGCCATTCAGACGGTTGTTCTGATCGAGGTTCACGTACAAGCCTTCCACCTTCAGCGTCACGGCCGAGGAGCGGAAGAAGTTCAGGAACGAGTCGGTCGGCAGGGCGTATTCGACACCACCACCAACGGTCCAGCCGGTACGGAAATCATCGCGGCTGCTGTTCGGAAGGCCGAACTCGCGACCACCGCCAGCGCCGTAGGCGAAGCCGCCGGTGCCGTAGAACAGGGCCTTGTCGAAGGCGTAGCCGAGGCGACCGCGCACGGTGCCGAAGAAGTCGAGGCTGGAGACGCCGTTCGGGCTGAACGCCTGAACGCCAGGTGCCAGAGCGAAGCCCGGGGTCACGAGGTAGCGGTTCCGGTTGCGGCCGAAATCGACGTACTGAGCGTCGGCTTCGATACCGATCACGACACCCGAGCCCGGGGTGAACTGATAGTTGTAGCCGACCTGGCCACCGCCGGTGAAGCCGTCGGTCGAGTCCGTGCCACCGAAGGCGATCTGGGTCGGGACGGCGGCCGCGACGGCCGTGCCCGGAGCGACGTTGACGACGGTCGCAGCGTTGCTGCGGCTTGAGGCGTCGAAGCCGTAACCCGCGTTCACACCGAAGTAGAAGCCGGTCCAGGTGAACACCGGCACCGGCGTGAACACCGGCGGCGGAGCGCGACGCGGCAGGTCAGCGGCCGAAGCGGCGGCGGTGAGTGCCGTAAAGGCGGTGAGTGTCGTGAGAAGCTTCTTCATGGCCAGGACCCCTTCAGATTGCCCGATCTGTCCTCAGGATAACCTCGTCACGTTTCGGATGATGTATCTTGGCTGCCACACCTGTGACCAGATTGCGGCGACGGCCGCTTGCATCTCAATCGGCTGCAATATGGTCCGCGCGGCATTTGCGGATCAGCAGATCCGCTCTGAGCCGTCAAGCGCCGCCTGCCTCCGCCAAGGCCGCCAGTACGTCTGAGAGGTTCCTCTCGGCTCTCTCGTGGACACGCTCCAGAGCACGCTGTGCCGCGAGCGCGCCTGCCCCCCCGTTGGCGATCAGGGCCAGCATGTCCCGGTACGTCCCTTCCCCGCCCTCGCGATCGACGCGAAGCCTGGCTAGGTTATGGATGGTGCGCTTCCGCAAGTTGTCGTCCAACGCTTCCAGCATGATCCGAAATCCTGCATCTCGTGGCTGACAAGCATTAGGGGTCGATCATGACGCCTGCCGCCTTACACGGATCATCCAGGCGTCGCGGTCTGCGCGCGCCACGGTCAACTCCCGCTGCACTTCCTCAAGCCGGGCATGCATCTCACCGGCATCGACGGCGGTCTCTACGAGGAGGTCCTGCGCCTCGGCAAGCTGGGTGCGCAGTTCAACGTTCTCAGTGGCGAGCGCCAGGATCAGGTTGGCTGTGTCGTCGCTCATCCTGTCCCTCGTCGCGCTCGCTCGACGTGCGGCAGCGGGCGATAGCAGGCTCAGGACGGACCTCCCTGCGCCAAGGTGGCACGCGTTGCCGATTGGTCGCTGGCAAGGCTGAACCGCATCCGGCATGCTGGGCGTGGCCAAGCCGCCGAGCCGTGCCTCAGAAGCTCTTACATCTTGCTGGCCAACGCCCATCTCCTTGACGGCGAAGGAGAGTTGTCATGGCGAGACGAGGCGGTAAGGCTCGGATGTTTGGCGCGATGGCCGCCATTTCGCTTGCGTGGAGTGGCACGGCCTCGGCGCTTTCGGGCGGTTCTTACACTCCGCCCGGCGGCCAACTCCCGGCAACGGCACCCGGTGGGACGCAGGGCCTTGCCGGTCCGCGCAACATCGATGAGGCGGTGCGTAGCGGGCATGCTTACCCAGCGGCACCCGATGGCCGTTCTCGTACCCGGCATCCGCAGCCTGGATCTGACCCCTACGGCCGGTAAGCACCACGGCAGTCAGGCCAAGATCCATTCTTGTGGCGTCACCCTACGGCTCTTTCGGTACCGCCATTCTCATGAGGTTCTGATCTGGCCATACCGGCGGTGCCGATCTCCGTCCCTCGGCAGCCCTTTCGTCCTCTCCGACCCTCTGAATTCACAGGGTATGGAGTAGGAGTATTCGTGCGGGTCATGGATTTGACCCCACCCCCTGATAGGCGCGGTACAGCACTACGCTCACCGGATCGAGCGAGCCACAGCCAAGCCGTCCATTCCCGTGAGACGATGCAGACCACGTTGGTGTCGTTGCGGAAGCGGGCCACTCGTCGCTCCTCAATCGTGAGGAGGCCGAGCATCCTGGCCTGCCGCAGGGCTGCTTTCACGGTGGACCGCGAGACGCCGGCTGCGGCTGCGACGTGATCGTGGCAGAGCCGGCTATCGCCTCGCTTCACGACCTCCACCGCGACCACGGCTAGCGCCGCCTGCTCGGCCAGGGTGAACCGTGCCGCGAGACCCGGAGGAAGCCGTCCAGAGGCCGCCCAGCGGCGACGGCGCTCCATCGAGGCATCCGTGCGCGGTCGCGAGCCCACGCGGCTCCCTGGGCTTCCTGCGTGATCTCCTGGGTTAGCTGAAGGCATCACCGTCATAGCGATACCTTTCGTCTGCGAGTCGTCTGCTGCCTGCCGTGCCTCGATCAGCCCAGACAGTGCCTCGGCCTCAGCCTCGGACAGGTGCCCTTCACCGAACACCTTCCACAGCGCGGACGCGACGGCCGGCAACGCGGCGCGCGGAGCCGCCTCTGCCTGTCGGCGGATCTCGTAGGCATAATTCATCGGTCACAGCCCTGCTCGGGCCGCGTCAAAGCAGGGGGCTCGGCGTGAACCGTCCCCGGCAAAAGACAAAGCGCCATCGTCTCGGGAAATGATCCCGATTGACTCCGATGAGGAGCTATGATGTCTGGGAGGCTGTCGCGGTCTCCACAGACCCATTCGATTTCGACGGCCTCACCCTTGCCGGGGTGGGGCCGTTGGCGTTTTGGGCTTAGGTCTTTCTCGCGGCGCTAATCCCTTGTTCCAGTCGGCTCACGACTCGCCATAGGGCGCGCCAAAGCCGGACATGGCATGTCGGCTGGCAGCCCCGGCTAAGTCAACGCTACCGGGCTCAGGAAGGCTTGCCACGAGGCGCTGGCAGCCTCATCCCGGCGCCATGATTCGCTCCGACCTCGTCCTGCGCCTCGCTGCCCAGAACCCGCATCTCTACGAGAAGGACTGCCAGGCGGTGGTCGATATCATTCTCGGCCGCATCGCAGACGCGCTGGTGGCTGGCGATCGGTTGGAGATCCGCGGGTTCGGCTCGTTCTTGGTGAAAGAGCGGCCGGCGCGGGCCGGGCGCAACCCAAGGACCGGAGCGCCTGTGTCGGTCTCGGCCAAGGGCGCCTTGGTCTTCAAGGCCGGCAAGGAAATGCGGGATCGTCTGTACCCGCAGGCGAGGGCGACGACGCCGTGAGCGACGACCGCTTCCACGAAGCCGTTGAAGCCCTCCGCGCGATCGGCCAGACGGTCGAGCCGACGGGCGACGATCTGGGGCTGTGGCTGGTCGACGGTCACGAGTGCACCGACGGCGAGCTGATCGCGCTCGTACACCTCTTCGGCTTGATCGAGGGACCGGAGCGGGCTCAGTGACCGGCTTTCCAAGGCACCGCCGCAACCCGCGCCGTTGGTACAACGCCGACGGCATCGAGCAGCCACCGGCCACTATCGCGAACAGCAAGGCACACGGCGCGCGCGGGCTGCTGGTCTACTGCGAGTGCGGGCACGCCGGCGCGATGTCGTTCAACGGTCTGCCCGACGACCTGCCCGTGCCGGACGTCGCCCTGCGGCTGGTGTGCTCGGCCTGCCGGCGGAAGGACCGGATCAGCACCCGGCCGGATTTTTCGGGCGTGCACACCGGTGCCGGGCCGAAACTGCGGTCGGTGGAGTAGCGCAGCCTGCCTCGGCAGGTGGCCGACCGCCGCGTTGCACCTCTGCGCTACGGCCCCTATCCCCGCCGACCCACATCCGGCGAGACCCATGGCATCACCAGCACCGATCCGACCCGAGCCTTCTGCCCCCCAGTCTTGGCGCGACGCTCTTGAGGCCATGAAGCCAACTACGGCGCCGTGCCCCGGGCTGACCGGGCCGCGCTGGGAGAAGATGCGGGAGTCGGCCATCGCCTTCCTCGACGAGTTCGGCGACGAGGCTGCGGCGCTCGGCTGGACGACGGCGGAGCTGTTCGGCGTGCATCCGACGGCGGGCTTCATCCGGGTCGATCACTGCGGCGCCCTGATGATCAGCGGCGAGCGCGTCCGCGCGATCGAGCCCGACAAGATCCGGTTCGGGGCGACGACCTACTACCGGAACCTGCCGGGGCGGCCCGTTGGCGTGCCGGTGTGGGAGGTCGGGCGGTAGGCGAGCGGGCACGAAGAAGCCCGCCGCGGCTGACGCCGGGCGGGCAGCCTGCGTTAAGCGAACGCTCCGTAATCCAGATGGATCCCGGCGGCGATTGAGGGGTCCACCTTGGCGTGGTTCTCTGGGCTCTCGGAGAAGCCGATCAGCACGCCAGCCCGATCGTACTGGTGGCTACCGAGGAGCTGCAGCCAGCCGGCATTGCCGGTCGGGTCTGGCGCCCGGCCGAGCACATTGGCGTAGAGCGCTGTGATGAAGGTTGAGTCGCTCGGATTGGCGCCATAGCGGGTCTGAGACTCCGCCGATACCGTGAACGCCGCGGCCATGTCATGCAAGCTGATGCCTTGGTCAACGAGGTGGACGTTGTGCGAGAGACCCGCCTTATCCGGTGTGCGAGCGAACGCCGCTTGATACAGGCGGTAGACTTGTCCTGCGTTGCCTTGCACATCGACAGCAATCGTATCGTTGGTGAACACGAAGCGCTCAATATCAATATATGTTTGATTGCCGCCACTGGCGGACATATAACGAAAGTTTCCGCTTCCGCCGAGCTGATCAGGGCTTGTCAAGGTAAGTCCTGTAATCACTGTATCGACGCCACTTCCACCATTGATGTCAAGACTTTGACCTTGGGCTACAATTGTATCATTGCCCTGCGATGTTGCGATGATGTCTTTTCCACCCTCAGAATAAATAACATCGTCTGCTCCAGTGCCACGAAGAAGTTCGCCCGCTGCCGTTCCGTGCGCCACCAGCCGTTCTGCAGCAGCGTCAAAGCCCCAAGAGGAGAACTGGGTACCTTTTACATCTGCTGAACCGTAGATGTACTGCGCAACTGCAACATCCATCGGCCCAAGATGGGTCGCAGATGGAGACTTGTAGCTCATTACAGTGTTTGAGCCAGTATCTGTTTCAGAAGTAAGTGTGTACGGGTGACTTGGGTCGATGTCGTGAGGATGCTTAAGTCCTAAAGCGTGCCCAATTTCATGCAACGCCACATGTGATAAGAAGTCAGTGTTTGTTGCGTTCTTTAATGAAGAGTCGAACCAAACATCACCGGATAACAAATAGTCGCCACTGTAAGTTCCTGTTTGGCCACTGCTAGAATATGCAAACCCTGTAGGTGGCGTGGCCAAGCCGGCAGCATTACTGAACCCCATCGCATCAAGATTATAGAAGGAAAAAGTAATATCGCCTTCATGTTTTGTCGTTTCTACAAACTGAACACCGCTGATGGCTGACCACTGCTGAAGGGCTGAACGAACTACATCTTTTTCAGTATTATTCAGCGCGGCAAAGCTGCCTACAGCACCGGCATATTGTTGCGCATAATAGGAGGGTGAAATCTGATCGAAAGAATATGTCAGAATAACTGGCTTGCCAGCGAGGTCTTGCTGGTACCAGCTAGCTCCCGAGAGTAATGCTCGGTAATCGCTCACTGCGGCCATACCCAAACCCTCAAAAAATCTCGTTGATTTTCACCTACGTCGCTAACGAGCCGATGACACATATTACGCTGATCGTATGTAGCATCGATAACACATAGGACTGTTTGTTGCAAGTGATACCGTTCAAATCTGTAATGGGTTAATAGATATTGGGTTCTGCCGAAACGACAAAACCACCGCAGCTTGCGCTGGGCGGGTGAAGGTGGCTCGCCTTCAAGGCCGGCAAGGAGATGCGTGAGCGTGTGAACTTGGAGGCGAGGGCGACGACGCCGTGAGCGACGACCACTTCCACGAAGCCGTTGAAGCCCTCCGCACTCTCGGCCTGTACGTCGAACCGACCGGCGACGACCTGAGCCTGTGGCTCGTGGACGGCGAGGAGATGAGCGACGGCGGCTTGTTGAAGCTTGCTGCGCTGCTGGGGCTGGCGCTCGGATCGGCGACGATCCAGTGAAGCCCCCCGGACCGTCGCGTTGCGTCCCCTCGCTACGGCTCCTATCCCCGCCGGCCTACCTCCGGCGAGACCCATGGCATCACCAGCACCGATCCGACCCGCGCCTTCCGAAGCCCAGGCTTGGCGCAACGCGCTGGAGGCCATGAAGCCGATCACGGCGCCGTGCCCGGAACGACTGGACCACGCTGGGAGAAGATGCGCGAGGCGGCCATCGCCTTCCTCGACGAGTTCGGCGATGAGGCGGCGGCGCTGGCTTCATCCGGATTGATCACTGCGGCGCCCTGATGATCAGCGGGGAGCGCGTTCGCGCGATTGAGCCCGACTAGATCCGGTTCGGGATGATGACGTATTACCGGAACCTGCCGGGGCGCCCCGTCGGCGTGCCGGTTTGGGAGGTCGGGCAGTAGGCTGCGCACACGAAAAAGCCCGCGGCGGCTGGTGCCGGGCGGGCTGAGGTCAATACCCAAGGCTCATGAGGCAACGCATAGGTACGCGACTGACCGAGGTCGAAACTTATTGAACCACCTCTTAAATGCTGGGTTGCATTGTGAACGGAGAGTCACATGCGGCTGTTTTTAATACTTTTGCTCGGTTTAACCTATGTTTCTGTCCCGGCGTACGCACAGGACAAAACTACAAGGAACCTCAGCCCCCCGCTCCGAGTGGAGTCTGATGCGGTTGAAAAGCCTGAGGCGAAGCCGGAGCCTGAGATCAAGAAGCAGACCGATCTCGACACGTTCCAGCTCGCGTCGGCGCACCGCGAGCAGGCAGAGTCGATGCGTGAGAAGACGAATGGCCTTTGGCAGTCGTGGCTCGTTTCGATCTGCGAAGGATGCGGGGCAGAGCGCACGCCGTACTTCAAGCGACGCACTCAGCTAGGCCAAAAGACTCCGGAGCTGGCTTCCCCAGCCCACGCGTCGCAGCACGCTGCTCCGAAAGCGGTGTATTCCAAAACTGTGGCGTCTCGTGCGGCACCTAGCCGGAAAGTCGCCAGTATCTACGAGGATTTGTCCGACAGTCGCATCGATCAGATCCGACGCACTCCTGCTCAATAGGCACGAACTGTGCGGCGAATCGAATCAATTGATACTGTTAGATCCGATTTCCGCGCTGCTTCTCGTCATCATCCGCAGCAATAAAGCCGGCAAGCACCCGAGCTGGCGTTGTGTAGACGATGCGAAATTTCTTCGGCATCGGTCCGCATCCGATGCAAACAGCAAAGTCCCAGCGACGCCATACCCGCTCGTTGCGCGCGTCAGTCACTCTCTGTCGCGCTTGTCCTTCCTGGATTGCACGTCGGACTTCGGCAGCCTTTTCATCGCTACTCAAGCTTGAAGTCGGAGGTGTGGCTGGCCCCGGCTGCAATTTCCCTTGGCTGAAAGCTGGCGTCGACATGCCAACGGCAATGCATGAAATCGCACAAATGATACGCATTGAGGGTTCTTTCTATGGAGACAGCACTCCCTTGTTGCCGCGGATACGAAGTGAAATGCCGAAAAGTTTCTCTACCTTCAAGACTGTCACTTTATAACCCTTGTTATTTTTCGTCCATGATGGGGGAGCCGCCACGGCCTCCGTGGGCGGGCACGTCACGAACTCATATTTTATAGATCAGCGTATCAATTTGGGGCGATGTCCCTCAGACGGGTGACCGCGTATAGCGCGCATGAAAAAGCCTGGCGCAGTGGATGCTACCGGGCTGATCTGACGAGTTCCCCGCGAGCAAAGCCGTGAGAGGCAAGCCCCTCCCCCGATCTGATCACGGGGTGAAACTAGGGAGCCGTCCGTACCGTAGGAGCTAATGACGGCCCACACGGAAGGCGCGCATTGGCAACCCCTCATTACGTCGTCCGACGCAGCCGCTCGGGCAGGTTTAACTTCACGGTGATTACCGACGACGGACGCCTTACTGGATCTGTCTCCACCGAACCCAACGGCCGAACCGGTACTGAGATTGAGCAGGAAGCTCGCGATAAAATCCGCGCGATTGCCGAGAGCTTCGCCACGGCCACTGGGCTGAAACTTGCGGAAGAAGGCGTCCCCTGCATCGAGCAAGAGGCGGGCTAGGCGCTCGTAGCCCAGGTGAGCTTGCTACCTAATACCGCTTTTTCATAGAAGCAGAGAAACGTAGTTTAAGTCATCAAGCTATAGTCGAGGTGGATGCCAGCCGCGATAGATGGGTCAACCTTGGCGTGGTTCTCTTGGCTCTCCGAGAACCCGATAAGCACCGAGGCGCGATCAAGAGCATGCGTTGATAGTTGGGCCAGCCAACCAGCATTCCCGACAGGGTCTGGCGTCCGGTCTAGGACATTCTTGTACAACGCTGTGACAAGCTGCTGATCGGAGACGTTGCTGCCGTAACGCAGCGCGAACTCAGGCGAGGCAACGAACGAGGCCGCATCATCATGGAGACTGAAGCCATGATCGACAGCATTGGTGTGAACCGACAGCCCACCGAGATCGGGAGTCCGAGCGAGAGCTGCGTTATAAAGGCGGTACACCGCACCTGCATTCCCCTGAATGTCGAAGGCAAGCAGGTCGTCGGTGAACTTCAGGCGCTGCACGTTTACAAGAGTGTCCGTGCCATCGCGACCAGGAACTGTGTCGATCGTCGCGATAGATCCTGCCGGAAGCGCGATCTGGTAGGAGGCGCGGGCACCTTGCAGGAAGTAGGTGTTCACGCCTGCGCCGCCGTCGATATAATTGTTCGCCGCATTTCCTGCGATCAGGTCGTTGCCGCTTCCGCCAAATGCATTCTCGATTACCGTTTCGAATGCAATGCTGATCACAGAGGGGCCGCCTGCCCGGAGGGTAGTGAGCGTACCCGGCGCGAGATTGATGACCGCACCGCCCGGCGATGCGGATACATCGAGTGTATCGGCGCCATTGACATCGTAAATCGTCCGGAAAGCGCCATCGTCTGCGAACTTGTAGAGAGTATCACCAGCCCCGGTGTTTGGATTAGCGCCGTAGATAGATTGGAGGGCTACTATGTCGACCGACATAGGGGTGGCCGCATAACCGCTATGAATGCTGGTGGCGCCAGGATGATTATAGCTCATGACAGTGCTGTAATCGTTGTCGTAGGCTGCCAATCCAGCCTGTGTGAAAGTCGGGTGACCCGTGCCTCCATCGTCATGGGGATGCTTCAGGCCGAGCGTGTGCCCGACCTCGTGCAGTATGGTTTCGAAAACCTGCGAGCCTGGATTATGCGCAGCGTTGGCTTGATTAGTGAAATCGGCATTAAACCAGATATCACCATCTGCCTTTGGGTATGCCGCTCGGGTTAGGCCGTAGCTGGCTAGCAAACCAGTCGTGAGGCCCATGTTCGGGGCGAAGCCTACAGCCTCAACGTTAAGTCCACCCAAGATGGTGCTATCGCCGAGCGTGAATGACATGTCCGCCGGAGCGGTTCTCACATCAGCGGAGTGGCCAGCATAGACGAAGTGAACGTTGGCGACCGCCTCGATGGCGGCAAGCGCAGGAGCCACTACGGAAGCAACGAACGCGGGATCTGCCCAGTGATAATATGGGTTATCGGCGGTGCCCCATGTGATCGTGCCAGACGCATCTAGCTGCCAATACGAGCCGTTCGTGAGGGCGTCTCGGCCAAGGCCGGTGAGCGGCAACAGACTGGATGATGGCGCGGCCATTTGAAGCCTATCCGAGGTGGCGCGCGGTCGATCCGCTCTGCAACAAATGATTGTGATCGAAAGCGCGGTTCTCCGTCAATTTCTAGAACTACACTCGCGAGCTAAGACGGCGGGATGTGCCGATTATGCCGCAACAAGCCGTTGCATAGGCTCGCTGCTGCATGCTTGCTTATGGCATTCGCAGCGGATCAGCGACTGCCATGTCCAAGGTCAAAGCCGCCTCCAGGAGGCCGATTAAAGCCATTCGCATTTTAGGCGGTCCCCCTGTTGCGGTTCTGGTAGCGCCGATACAATGTTGGTAAGTCACTTCGGCGATGACGGTACGCTCGTACCTATGCCGACCCGCCATGCGAGACCGCCGCGGCCCTGCTTTCCAGATCCACGGCGAGAAAGCCGTCTAGCGGATCGCGGGTGCGGTTGGCCTTCAGGTAGGCGGCTTGCGCTGCTGCGGCGAGGCTGCCGTGCTGGGCGATGGCTTCGGCAGCAATCTCGGCGTCCAGAGCCCGTGCCTCGGCCTCAGTGAGAGGCGGCAGGGCATCGAGGGCCGAAAGATGATCCTCGTGGCTCAGGCGCTTCGGGGCAATGGCGCCTTCGACCTTCGCGAGACGGATTTCTAGGCTTCGGCTCATGGGTGCGCTCCGTGAAGGGTGGCGGCTTGCCCGGTCAGGATAATCGCAGGCCAGCCGTGGCGATGACGCCCGGCGGCAACGGCTTCGGCGAGTTGCCGGGCCGCATCCTCGGCATCACGCGCCATGATGACGACGGCCTGCAGGGGCTTGCTCGGGGCGTGCTTCGCTTCTAGGCGCTGCAGCCGGCGTTCCATGTCACGCAACATTGTTACGTCCCTCCTCGATCACCGCTAGGCGCTTCTCGAAGTCGGTCGCCTTGATCGCCTCGACGTGCGCCATGACGAGCTTGCCGAACTCTGCGGCTTCGCCAGGGGTGATCTCGCCGTCCGCGACGGCCTGCAGCATGGCGCCCGTGGCCTTGGCCGCATCGTCTGCAGTCTCGATGCGCGGAATGTCGAAGGACAGGATGCGATCCTTCCGCGGTGGACAGAGCCGGTCCATGCAGAGCCGCATCGCCGGCCCATCGCCGTCCAACGCCATCTCGATTGCCTTGCGGGTCAGGGCCTCGGCCTCGCCGTCCAGCAGAGCTTCCATGGCCAGCGTCACGCGGTTGCGGGCGCCCTTGGGTCGGCCAGCCGCATTCCCACTCTGCCCGCGCTCGAAAGTGCTGCCTCGTGCTGTCATGACCAATTCTACACGTTCGCCGCGTGGATGACGCGAGTGGGTAGGGCAATCCTGCTGCCTGTTAATACAGGAAAAGAACAGAGAAGGCGCATTTGTTGATCCTTCAATGCCGGCCGAAGGTGCTGAGGGTGTCAGCCGGCGTTGGATACGGCGCCTCGACTGTCGCAAGTATGTGCTCGACGGCCCCCATGGTCGCGCTCGCCACATCGCGGACGCAGGCGCGAATGACCGGCAGGACGTGCGGATACCGCTTGGCGAGGTAGTCCATGCGCGCTGGCATCGCCTGCGCTGGGCACACCGTGCATTCGATGCTGCCGGGGTAGCCCTCGGCATACTGTGGAGGCAGCTTCAGGTCATGCTGAGCGACGTAGGCGAACACGTCGGCTGCGGACCAGTCTGTGAGGGGTAAGGCGACCTCAACAGATGGCGGCAGGTTCGACCGCAGGCCCGACAGCGTCGCCCCGCCCGCCTCATCAGCCCGTTGGCCGTTGATGTAGCAGCAGGGGCCTTGCCGCCGAAGGAAGTCGTTGACCGGCATCTGCCGGACGGTGAGGCAGCAGCTCAGCCAGGGCTGCAGCCGCGGGCTGGCCTGACCAAGGACATTGCGAAAGGGCGCCACGTCCGCCGGGACGCCGCTCGCCTGCCAAACCTGCAGCAGGCTCGGTGACGCGATCTCCACCAAGTCGAACCGGTCGCCGAAAGCGCGGACGAACTCGACCATATGAGGGGCCATATAGCCGGTGTTGACCCATAGCAGCGTGACGCGGTCGCGCCATGGTTCCAGCATGTGCGCCAGGGCGATGCTGTCCTTGCCGCCGGAGAAGCCGAGGAACACGCGCTGATGCCGGTCGAAGAGGGCTGCGAGGCTGGCGTCGCTGGCGATGGCATCCGGCGGCACCGTCACAGTCTCGGGCGCAGCGTCTGCGATGCTCGTGAGGATCAGCGCCTCCCAGGGCGGCACGTCGTCAAGCGAGACCTCTCGGGGCGGCTTTGGGTCCGCGCCTGTAGAACCGCAGTTGATGGCTCGCTGCCCGTCCCACGCGATGGCGTGGCCGAATTCAGGCCCGACCTCATCACGGGGGCCGCGACCCGGCACGATGATGACGGCGCGGTGCCCCTGGATCAGGCGACGGATCTCGGCGGGGGATGCCAGCATGTTGCCCCATGCCGAAGTCATGGCGGCAGGCGGGAGCTGCGGATGCGTGCGCGACATGACGTAGGTGCCGGCGATCCTCTCGGACAGCAACGCCGAGGCCAGGGGCATCAGGAACGTCCCGCCCTCGGTCGTATGCGTTCCCGTGACGGTGCGGGCCTTCTCGTAGGACCAGCCCAAGGTGGTGGCGAGCGCGGCCGGGAGGCAGTCGTATATGGTCCGCTGCGGAACGATGTCGGCGCTGGCGAGGGTGCGCATGGCGTGCTCCCTCAATGCCGGGGCCGAGTGTCGGCGGCGTATCGCTTCTCCGGGCCGCTCAAGGCGGACAGGCGGGCGGCGCTGGCTGGCTGCTGATCCTGCGGAACGACCAATTTCAGGTGACTCATCAGGATCGACGCCGCGAAGTGGATGGCCTCGTTGACCGGGTCGGCAATCAGGGCTGCGAGGGCACCGTGCTCTCGCACGAACTGCTGGGCCGCCATGTCCCGCTCAGGTGTGCAGCCTCCACGGATGGCTTCTTGTTTGCTCCGCCTGACCAAA
>NZ_VRUW01000008.1:0-108871 GCF_008039475.1 Methylobacterium sp. WL12
GCCCCGCCCCGCCCTGTCACTCGACGTTCTGAACCTGCTCGCGGAATTGCTCCACCACGGCCTTCAAGTCGAGTCCGATTCGCGAGAGCGCCACGTCGTTGGCCTTGGCGCAGAGCGTGTTGGCCTCACGCCCGAGCTCCTGGGCCAGGAAGTCGAGGCGCCGCCCGATCGCGCCGCCCGCCGCCAGCAGCTCGGACACCGAGGCGAGGTGAGCGCTGAGGCGGTCGAGTTCCTCGCGGACGTCGGCCTTGGCCGCCATCATCACCGCCTCCTGGTGCAGGCGCTCGGGATCGAGGCCGCCGGCCTCCAGCAGGCCCGCGACGGAGGCTGCGAGCCGCGCGCGGATCGCCTCGGGCCTGCGCGCCGGGCAGCTCTCGGCGTCCTGCGTCAGCGCACCCATCCGCGCGACCTGCGCCGCCACGATCTCCTCAAGCTGTCGGCCCTCGGCGCGGCGCGCCTCGACGAGGTCGGCGACCAGCCGGACGACGCCCTCCGCGAGGTCGCGGGCCAGCGCATCGGGATCGGTGGCGGCCTCGTCCTCGGACTCGATCACACCGCGGATCGACAGCAGCCCGTCCATCGTCGCGGGCGCGATCCCCTCCGGCACCGGCACGCGGGCGACGGCCTCGGCGAGCCGGGCCAGCAGCGCCTCGTCGATCCGCACCCGGGCCTTGCTCTCGGGCCGTGTGAGGTTCAGCGACAGCTGGCACTGGCCGCGGGACAGCGTCTTCTGCAGGGCGGTGCGCGCGACCTCGCCAACCGCGTCGTAACCGTTCGGCACCCGCAGCCGGACGTCGAGCCCGCGCCCGTTGACGCTGCGGACCTCCCAGGCCCACTGCACCGGTCCGGTGGTGCCGGCGGCCCGGGCGAACCCGGTCATGCTCGCGATCATGGTCGTGCGATGCCCTGCGTTGCGACGGGGTAAGTTTTGCTGTGCCGAGGAGCCTACAGGAACGCGTTCACTTCCACCGTGAACCCGCCCGGCGCCTGGAAGTAGAAGGTCACGCGCCCGTGCTCCTCGCGCGGCGCCTCCGGTGCGAAGCCGCCATCGGTGAGCTGGGTGTGGATCACGTGGACCTGCTCCACGCGCTCCTGGATGAAGCCGATGTGGAAGATCTTGGGGTAGGTCGCGTCCTTCACGCGGAACAGGCTGAGGATGCCGCCGCCGTCGTCGGTGAGGAAGGCCATCTTGTCGTTGACCGGCATCCCGGTGCGGCGAAGCCCGAAATAGGTCTCGAACATCAAGACGGTGGCCGGGACCTCGGTGACGCCGAGGTTGACGTGGTTCAGGTGCATCGGCTCGTCCTGGATGGTGCGTGCGGACGGCGCCGCGGCGTCGGGTACGATCAAGGCTGCTTCAGCGCCGGCACGGTCTTGGGCGAGCCGAGGTCGTAGGTCTTGTTCTTCAGCGGGTCGAGCTTCGTGCCCTCCGAGGCGTCGAAGGCCTTCGGCCGCGGGGCGCCGGGCGCCATGGTCGCGCCGTCGAGCGCGTAGGCGTTCGTCGGCGGCGCGAAGGCCGAGGCGCGGGGCGGCACCGCGTCGGCGGGCGGCTCGGCCTTGTCGACGCTGTCCGGCGCCGTGGTCTGGCGGCTCTTCTCGACCTGGCGCCAGCGCGCGACGTTCTTCTGGTGGCCGTCCAGGCTCTCGGCGAAGGCGTGGCCGCCGGTGCCGTCGGCCACGAAGAACAGGTCCTTGGTGCGCGAGGGGTTGGCGACGGCTTCCAGCGCGGCGCGGCCGGGGTTGGCGATCGGGCCGGGCGGCAGGCCCTCGATCACGTAGGTGTTGTAAGGCGTCGCGCGCTCGATCTCGGAGCGCTGGATGCCGCGCCCGAGGGTGCCGCGCCCGCCGACCAGCCCGTAGACGATGGTCGGGTCCGATTGCAGCTTCATCCGTTTGTTCAGGCGGTTGACGAACACGCCGGCGACCCGCGGGCGCTCGTCGGCGCGGCCGGTCTCCTTCTCGACGATGGAGGCGAGCGTCACCATTTCGGCGGGCGTCCGCACCGGCACGTCGGCGCTGCGGCGCAGCCAGATGTCATTGAGGACCCGGCGCTGCTTCTCGCGCATCAGGTTGACGATCTGCTGGCGGGTGGCGCCGCGCTCGAACTTGTAGGTGTCGGGCAGGAGCGAGCCCTCGGGCGGGATCTCGCCGACCTCGCCAGTGAGCACGTCGTTCTCGTTGAGGCGTACGACGATCTGCTCGGAGGTCAGCCCCTCGGGGAAGGTGATCGCGTGCTGGACCTGCCGGCCCGTCGTCACGGTGTCGATCGCTTCGCCAATGCTGGCATGGGCCTTGAAAGTGTACTCGCCGGCCTTCAGCGGCGGGCGCCCGCCGAAGCGGGCGGCGAACTCGAACAGCCCGACATGGTCGATCACGCCCTCGCGCTTGAGGATCTCCGCGATCTCCCCGGTGCCGCTCCGCGACGGGATCACGACGACCTTGTCGGCGGGCAGCGGGCCGGGCTCCTGCACCTGCCGCTGGAACAGGGTCAGCCCCAGCATCGCGGCGATCGCGACCGCGACGGCGAAGGTCAGGAGCCCGCTGATCGTGGCGAGCAGGCCGCCGCGGCGGCGCTCGGGCCGCTCGGGCGGCGGCGGGGCGGCGGTCGGCTTGATCGCCTCGTTGGGCGAGCGGGGGGAAAGGCGCTGAGGCTGGGCCGGCTCGTCGTAGGCGAGCGGCTGCGGCGGCACGTGCGTCTGGCGTCGACGGAAGAACATCGGGATCCTGCTCGGGCTCGCGCCGGCGACGGGGAGTTCGGCCGGGCGCGCATGCGCGACGGGGCGGCGACCGCGAGGGATCGCCGCAAGCTACCGGAAACTACGCCGGTTTGTGGCGAAATTGCCATTGCGCGCCGCACCCGGCCGGCTGCGACGAGGCGGGTCGCCCCCGTCAGCGCGGAATCGCCCGCGCCGACGCCGGCTGGCACATCGCGCAGAAGAAGGTCGAGCGACCGGATTGCACGATCCGGCCGACCGTCCCGCCGCAGCCCTTGGTGCGGCAGGCCTCGCCGACGCGGTCGTAGACCCGGAACGCCTGCTGGAAGGCACCCGACGTGCCGTCGGTGTGAGCGTAGTCGCGAAGGGTCGAGCCGCCCGCCGCGACCGCCTCGGTCAGCACCTCGCCGATCACCTTGGCTAGCAGCCGCGCCTTCGGCGTCGGCCCGCCGTCGGCCTTGGCGAGCGTACCCGCGGCGGCCTCGGGGTGGAGGCCGGCCCGGTGCAGAGCCTCGCAGACATAGATGTTGCCCAAGCCCGCGATCAGGCGCTGGTCGAGGAGCGCGGCTTTCAGCGGCGTGATCTTGTGGCGGAACAGGCGCGCGATGGTCGCCCCGGTCAGCTCGGCGCTCAGGGGCTCGATGCCCATGGCCGCGAAGTGCCGGCACGCGGCGAGCGTGTCGGTGGGCACGAGGTCCATGAAGCCGAAGCGGCGGGCGTCGTTGTAGGTCACGGTGGCGCCGTTCCCCATCGCCATCACGACGTGGTCGTGCTTGGGCGTACCCAGCGCCCCGTCGAGGTAGAAGTCGCCGGGCGAGGTGTTGCTGCCGTCGGGCATCGCCACGTCGAAGCGCCCGCTCATGCCGAGGTGCATGATCAGCGTCTCGCCCGAGTCGAGGCCGGCGGTGAGGTACTTCGCCCGCCGCGCGAGGCTGGTGACCCGGCGGCCCTCCAGGCGGGCGGAGAAGTCATCGGGGAACGGGAAGCGCAGGTTCGGCCGGCGCAGGGTGACGCGGCTGAAGGTGGCCCCGACCATCGCCGGCGCGAGGCCGCGCCGCACCGTCTCGACTTCTGGAAGCTCCGGCATGGTCCTGTGGATGTCCCTCGGCGCATCGGATCGCGAAAGCCGGATATCGGCCCGGGACGCTGCCATCGCAATCCCGGGCGCCCGGCCTCTCGGAGCGCGCCCTGCGACCGTTCACTGCTCCGCGTCTTACGACGCATGGCGGATCGCGTCCGGCTTCGCTATGAGGCGCGAGGGCGCAGACGGGCAGGACTTCATGACGGTGGCGGACGGGAAGACGGGCGCGCAGGAAACCGATTTCGGCTTCGAGCGGGTGGCTTTGGCCGAGAAGCAGGCGCGCGTCGACGACGTGTTCCGCTCGGTCGCCAAGCGCTACGACCTGATGAACGACCTGATGTCCGGCGGCCTGCACCGGGCTTGGAAGGCGCAGGCTATCGCGATGCTGCGCCCCTCGCGCACGCGGCCCTTCCGCCATCTCGACGTGGCCGGCGGCACCGGCGACGTGGCCTTCCGCGTCCTGGAGGCCGGCGGCCCGCAGACCTCGGTCACCGTGCTCGACATCAACGAGGCGATGCTGCGGGTCGGCGCCGAGCGCGCTGGCGCGCGCTTCGAAGGCCGCATCGACTTCGTCACCGGCAACGCTGAGACGTTGCCCCTGCCCGACGCGACCTTCGACGCCTACACCATCGCCTTCGGCATCCGGAACGTGCCGCGGATCGAGCTGGCCCTGCAGGAAGCCCGCCGCGTGCTGAAGCCCGGCGGCCGCTTCCTGTGCCTAGAATTCTCCAAGGTCGACCTACCGGTGCTCGACAAGATCTACGACGCCTACTCATTCCACGTGATTCCGCGCCTCGGCGCGCGGGTCGCGGGCGACGCGGAATCCTACCGCTACCTCGTGGAATCGATCCGTAAGTTCCCCTCCCCCGGGCTGTTTGCCGGGATGATCGAGCAGGCCGGCTTCCGCCACGTCACCCACCGGCCGCTCTCGGGCGGCATCGTCGCGATCCATTCCGGCTGGAAGGTCTCGTGACCGATCCGAGCCGCCGGACGGCGCGATGATCGGCGCCGCCGTCAACCTCGCCCGCGGGGCCCGCGTCGGCTTCGTGCTGGCCCGCGAGGGCGCGCTGGCACTCGTCGACGCCTCCGAGCTGCCGCCGCTCCCGCGCCTCGGCCTCCGGCTGGTCCGGATGCTGGAGCGGCCGGGCCTCGGCTCCGGCGCTGCGCGGCTCTCGGCCGGGCTGACCCGGCTCGGGCCGTCCTACGTGAAGTTCGGGCAGTTCCTCGCCACCCGCCCCGACATCGTCGGGATGGCGGCGGCGCGCGACCTCGAGATGCTTCAGGACCGGGTGCCGCCGTTCCCGCAGGCGGTGGCCGTCAAGGTGGTCGAGGCGGCCTTCGGCCGGCCGATCTCCACCCTGTTCGTCGCCTTCGGCGAGCCGGTGGCCGCGGCCTCGATCGCGCAGGTCCACAAGGCGGTGGTGCAGGATGCCGACGGCACCCAGCGCAACCTCGCCGTCAAGATCATGCGGCCGGGCGTGCGCGAGCGCTTCCAGCGCGACGTCGAGGTGATGCGCCTCCTCGCCCGCATCGTCCACGTGCTTTCGCCCGAGGCCGAGCGCCTGCGACCCCGCGACGTGGTCGAGATCCTCGCCCGCTCCGTGACCATGGAGATGGACTTCCGGCTCGAGGCCGCCGCCGCCTCCGAGCTGGCGCAGAACACGGCCGACGATGAAGACTTCCGGGTTCCGCTGCCCGAATGGGAGCTGATCGCCCGCGACGTGCTGACCTGCGAGTGGATCGAGGGCACTCGCCTGCACAGCGCCGCCGCGCTCCAGGCCGCCGGCCACGACCCGCACGCGATCGGCCGGACCGTGATCCAGAGCTTCCTGCGCCAGGCGATCCGCGACGGGTTCTTCCACGCCGACATGCACCAGGGGAACCTGTTCGTGGACGCCGCCGGCAAGCTCGTGGCGGTGGATTTCGGCATCATGGGCCGGCTCGGGCGCAAGGAGCGGCGGTTCCTCGCCGAGATCCTGCTCGGCTTCATCATGCGCGACTACACGCGCGTCGCGCAGGTGCATTTCGAGGCGGGCTACGTGCCGGCCCACCACTCGGTCGACGACTTCGCGCAGGCGATCCGCGCCATCGGCGAGCCGATCCACCAGCGCCGCGCCGACGAGATCTCGATGGCGAAGGTGCTGACGCTTCTGTTCGACATCACCGCCCTGTTCGACATGAGCACCCGGACCGAGCTGGTGATGCTGCAGAAGACCATGGTCGTGGTCGAGGGCGTCGCCCGCAGCCTCGATCCCAAGCTCGACATGTGGACCTCCGCCGAGCCGGTGGTCCGCAGCTGGATCACCCGCAACCTCGGCCCGGTCGGGCGTCTCGAAGGGGCGGCTCACGCCGCGCGCACCCTCGCCGACGTCGTCGCCGACGTGCCCGAGCTCGCCCTGCGGCTCCGGCGCCTGCTCGTCCGCGCCGACGAGGCGGGCACGGGGGACGCCCACCGCCTGGAACGCATCGCCCGCACCGAGCGCCGCACCGCGTTGTGGCAGACGCTGGCCCTGTGGGCGATCGCAGCCGGCGTGCTGGTCGCGGCCTTGCGATAGCGCGTCCCGCCGGACGATCCGTCAGGCCGCGGCCCAGCCGGGCCCGGCCGCCTGATCCGGGCGTGGGTCCGCCTTGGGGACGATGCCGGTCTCGCGCGGGTTCAGGGGGGCGGGGCGGCCGAACAGGTAGCCCTGCACCTCGGCGCAGCCGGCGGCCTTGAGGAACGCCAGCTCCTCGGGCGTCTCGACGCCCTCCGCCACCACCGGCAGGCCCAGGCCGGAGCCGAGGCCGAGGACGGCGCGCACGATCGCCGCGGTCTGGGCGTTCGTGTCGACGTCGCGCACGAACGACTGGTCGATCTTGATCCGGTCGAACGGGAACGCCCTGAGGTTCGCCAGCGACGAGTAGCCCGTCCCGAAATCGTCCATCGCGATCCCGACGCCCAGCGTCTTGAGCTGCCGCAGCGTCGCCACCGCGCGATCGAAGTTGCGGATGAGCGCGGTCTCGGTGATCTCCAGCTCGAGCCGCGCGGCCGGCAGTCCGGTCTCGAGCAGCACCGCGAGCACCTGCGCGGCGAAGGCCGGGTCGTGCACCTGGACCGCGGAGACGTTCACCGCCACCCGCAGGGGCGCCTCCCAGCCCGCCGCCTCGCGGCACGCGGTGCGAAGCACCCACATCCCGATCGCCGAGATCGTCCCGCGCTCCTCGGCCACCGGAATGAACAGGTCGGGGGGCACCCGGCCGCGCTCCGGGTGGGTCCAGCGCAGAAGGGCCTCGAAGCCGAGCAGCGCCCCGCCATCGGCGGCGACCTGCTTCTGGTAGACGAGGTGGAACTCGTCGCGAGCGAGCGCGCATTCGAGGTCGCGCTCCACGCCGTGCCGCTCGCGCACGGCGATGCCCATCTCCGGCTCGAAGACGCCGTAGGTACCCCGGCCGTCGGCCTTGGCGCGGTAGAGCGCCGTGTCGGCGTGGACCATCAGGTCCTGGCGTTCCATGGCGTCCCGCGGACACAGGGCGATGCCGATGCTGACCCCGACCATGGCGTCGGCGGTCCGGTCCGAAGCCTGCGCCGCAAGTGCGGCGATGATGGTCTTCGCCAGATCCTCGGCCGCGTCAGGCCCGGCCTGGCCGTCCATGAGGATCGCGAACTCGTCCCCGCCGAGGCGCGCCATGCACTGGTCCGGGCCGAGCAGGCCCGTCACGCAGCGGGCGACCCGGGCGAGCATCGCGTCGCCGGCCGCGTGGCCGAACAGCTCGTTGACGGCCTTGAAGCGGTCGAGGTCGAGGCACAGCACTGCGATCGAGGCGCCGGTCTCGACGGCCGAGGCCACCGCCCGGTCGAGCACCGCGTTGAAGGCGGTGCGGTTGAGCAGGCCCGTCAGCGCGTCGTGGTGGGCGAGGTACTGGATGTTCCGCTCGGCCTGCTTACGCTCGCGGATGTCGCGGACCGCCAGCGCCTGGTGCGACTTGCCCGCGAAGTCGATCCGCCGGAGGATCGCCTCGACCGCGATGATCTCGCCGGCGGCGTGGCGCAGGCCGAGCTCGACCGGCTGCCCCATGGCGCAGGCGAGCCGCTGCCAGGCGTTGGCCTCGGTGAGGAAGGTGCTCACCGGCAGGCCCGCCACCGCCGCGTCGGCGAGGCCGACGAGGCGGCCGAAGCTGACGTTGGCCGTGACGACGCGGTGGCCGTCCACGACGATGAGCCCCTCCACCGCCGCGTTGGCGAGGCCGCGCATGCGCTCGGTCTCGCCATGCACGCGGCGCTGCTCGCGCAGGCTGAGCGCGTGAGCCGTCGCGGTGAGGACGAAAATTGCGAGGCTGGCAAGCGCCACCGCGCCGGCGAGCCACGTCGGCGACATCGCATGCGGCGACAGGGTGGCCAGCGGATTTTCCGTGATCGTCACCGCAGCCATCCCGATCGTGTGGTGCGCGCCGATCGCCAGCGTCAGGATTGCCGCGCTGGCCAGCAGGGAGGTGAGCGATCGGGACCGGATCGCGGTCGAGAGCGCGACGGCGGAAAAAAGCTCGCCGACCACGATCGAGGCGGCGACGACGGCCGGGTTCCAGCGCAGGTGCCCCGTCACCTCGAATGCCGCCATGCCGGTGTAGTGCATCGCGGCGATGCCGAGCCCGACGACGAGCCCCCCGAGCCAGGATGCCCCTTGTGTCCCGAGCAGGGCGACGCGCAGCCCGAGGCCGGTGAGGCAGATCGCGATGATGAGCGAGAGGAGGGTCAGGCCGTGGTCGTAGGCGCTCGGGATGCTCGGCTGGAAGGCCAGCATCGCGATGAAATGGGTCGCGAAGATACCCGTGCCGCTGGAGATCGCCGCGACGACGAGCCAGGTCAGACGGGTGCGGCCGGCGCTGCCGGCGTGGCGGAGCAGGCGGATCGCAGTCAGCGCCGCGATCGCGCAGATCGCGGCTGCCAGGCCGACGAGGCGGAGATCGTGCTGGTCCGTGAAGCAACCGATGACGGTCAACATGCCGACGGATCCGACATCGCGCCAGGCTTGCCCCATGCCGGGATGCTGCGATGCTGGGTCATCCTCGGAAGAATTTCGATCTCAAGATGAAAGTAGATATGCTAGGTACAACCGTAAGGCTATATTTGATATCATTTTCCGGCAGGCCGATTAAAGATACCTTTCGTGCAAGATCCTCCCAAAAGGCTCTGACATCATCGTTGCCGCATAACGTCGCTCGTTGGAGCGATTGCGTATCGATCGAATCATCTTTCGATTGCAGCCGCTCAAGCATAGTCGCTGTGCCGCCTTCCCCGCCTCCAGGGCGGGCGCTCACCGAGCCGCGGTGCGGAAGCCCGCGTAGATGTCGCGCCGGTCCGGCGTGAAGAAGTTGCGGTAGGCGTTGTCGACCATGCGGCCGCGGGTGATCCAGGCGCCGCCGCGCAGCACCTTGCGCGTGCCGAAGGCCGGCTCGGAATACTCTCGGTACACGTCGGGCGAGAAACCCGGATAGGGCAGGAAGTCGCTCGCGGTCCATTCCCAGACGTTGCCGAGCATCTGCCGGCAGCCCCAGGCGCTGTCGCCGTCCGCGTGGGCGGCGACGTCGACGCAGCCGAGGCGGCCACCGTCGAGGTTGGCTAGGCGGGCGTCCGGTGCAGTCTCGCCCCAGGGATAGCGCGACTTCGTGACGCCGATCGCGCCGTCCGGCGCCGGCGCCGTCGAGGCTGCGACCTCCCATTCGGCCTCCGTCAGCAGGCGCCGCCCGGCGAAGGCGCAGTAGGCTGCGGCCTCGTACCAGCTGACGTGGACCACCGGCTGGTGTGGGGCGAGGTCGGAGACGCCACCGAACCGGCTAACGCGCCAGCCCGCTCCGTCCCGCTGCCAATGCGCGGGATGCTCGGCTCCTGTCCGGCAGCGCCAGCGCCATCCCTCCGCGTCCCAGAACGACGGCTCGCGATAGCCACCGGCCTCGACGAAGGCGGCGAATTCGGCGTTGGTCACCGGCGCCCGCGCGATCTTGAACGGTGCGACCGCGATCGAGTGCGCCCACTTCTCGTTGTCGAAGACGAAGTCCGCGTCCGGCTCGGCGCCGAGCCGGAAGGTCCCGCCCGGGATCGCCGCGTCGCCCGGCCACGGCCCTTCGGCGACGGGGGCGAGGCCGGCCGAGGCGGCGAAGGACGGCGCCGGATAGCCCAGCGTCTGGCGCGAATAGGTGAAGGCCTCCCCGTGCATGTCCTCGTGGTAGGTGGTCAGCCGGTAGCGGTAGGCCTCCTCGCGCGTCGGCGTGCCGTCGAGCCGGCGGACCAGCGCGTCGTGGACGCGGCCCATGTAGCCGAGCGTGTCCGCGAGCGGGGGTAGCGCGCGCACCCAGCGGTCGTCGTGGGCCAGCACCGCAGAGTTGTAGACCGCGTCGGCGTCCGCGATCGCCGGCGCGGCGCCGTCGAGGGCGCGCAGGATGAAGTGCTCGTGGAACCAGGCGAGGTGGCCGATCTCCCAGAGCAGCGGGTTGACGATGTCGAGGCGCGGCCCGATCAGCTGGTCGGGCACGAGACCGGCCACCAGCTCGAGGGTCCGGGCGCGGCTGTCCTGCAGCATCGCGATGAGTTGTGTGGCGTCGGTCATGGCGTGCGTCCGATAAGCGATCGACCCATGAACGTCATCCTGATCACGCCCGCACCCCGCCACTCGCGGACCGGCAACCGCACGACGGCCCTGCGTTGGGCCGGCCTCCTCCGGGGAGCCGGCCACCGCGTCGTGGTGGCGACCGCGTATGACGGCGAGCCCTGCGACCTGATGATCGCCCTCCACGCCTGGAAGAGCGCCCCGGCGATCCAACGGTTCCGTCGCGCGTACCCGGAGCGCCCCCTCGTCGTCGCGTTGACCGGCACCGACATCAACCACGATCTCGCCGCCGACCCGGCCACGACCCAGCGCTCGCTCGACCTCGCCGACGCACTCGTCGGCCTGCACGAACTCGTCGGCGAGTCGATCCCGGCGCGCCACCGCGAAAAGCTCGCGGTGATCGTGCAATCCGTGCCGGCGGGCGGGGACCGCCTGCCGGCGCTGAAGCGCGCCTTCGAAATCCTGGTCGTCGGGCACCTGCGCGACGAGAAGGACCCGCTGCGCGCCGCGATCGCCGCCCGCGTCCTGCCCGCTTCCTCCCGCATCCGCGTCGTCCACCTCGGCGGCGCCCCCGACCCCGCCTGGGCGGCGCGCGCCCGGGACGAGATGCAGGCCAACCCGCGCTACGACTGGCGCGGCGAGGTCTCCGGTGCGCACGTCAGGCGGTTCCTGCGGCGCGGGCGGATGATGGTGCTGAGCTCGCTCAGCGAGGGCGGCGCCAACGTGGTCTCGGAGGCGGTCGTCGCCGGCCTGCCGATCCTCGCCTCTGCGATCCCCGGCAATGTCGGCCTGCTCGGGGGCGACCATCCGGGCTACTTCCCGCCCGGCGACCACGGCGCGCTTGCGGGCCTGATGCTGCGGGCGGAGCGGGAGCCCGACTTCCTCGAAGGCTTGCGCGCGCACGGGGCGGCGCGCGCCGACGCGTTCGACCCGGCCCGCGAGCGCTTGGCCTGGTCAGCCCTCGTTGAGCGCGCTTCCGCCGCGGCGCGGGCACGAGTGGCGTCCGGCATTGACGCGGCCCGTCCCGCACCGGCACTCCTGCAGCCATGAGTGAAGCCCCCGCGTCGCCGCTTGCGAACCGTCGCATTCTCCTCGTCGTCGGCGGGGGGATCGCGGCCTACAAGGCCCTCGACCTGATCCGCCGCCTGCGCGAGCGCGGCGCCACCGTCCGCCCGCTCCTGACGAAGGGCGCGCAGGAATTCGTCACGCCGCTCGCGGCCGCGGCGCTCGCCGGCC
This sequence comes from Methylobacterium sp. WL12, assembly GCF_008039475.1. NCBI lineage: Bacteria > Pseudomonadati > Pseudomonadota > Alphaproteobacteria > Hyphomicrobiales > Methylobacteriaceae > Methylobacterium > Methylobacterium sp. WL12. The sequence goes on from NZ_VRUW01000008.1 coordinate 11,613, forward strand.
AGCCAGCCCATACCGACCTGTTCGACCGGGCCGACGAGGCCGAGATCGGCCACATCAAGCTCGCGCGCGACGCCGACGCGGTGGTGGTGGCGCCGGCCACCGCCAACCTGATGGCGCGGATGGCCGCCGGCCACGCCCCCGACCTCGCCTCCACCGTGCTGCTCGCCACCACCCTGCCGATCCTGATCGCTCCGGCGATGAACGTGGCGATGTGGGCCCACCCTGCGACCCGGCGCAACCTCGCGACCCTGCTCGCCGACGGCGTCCGCGTCGTCGGCCCCAACGCGGGCAAGATGGCCGAGCCCGAGACCGGGCCTGGCCGCATGGCCGAGCCGGTCGAGATCGCCGACGCGGTGGCTGCGATGCTGGCCGAGGCGCCGCGCGAGACGGAGGGCTTCGGCTTCCTCGCCGGGCGCGCCAAGCCGCCGATACCCACGCCGACGCCGACGCAGCTTGCCGGGCTGCGGGTCCTCGTCACGTCGGGGCCGACGCACGAGCCGATCGACCCGGTGCGGTTCATCGCCAACCGCTCGTCCGGCCGCCAGGGCCACGCGATCGCCGCCGCAGCCGCGGCGGCCGGCGCCACGGTGACTCTGGTCTCCGGGCCGGTGGCGATTCCCGACCCGGCGGGCGTCACCGTGGTGCGCGTCGAGACCGCGCGCGAGATGCTCGCCGCGGTCGAGGCGGCCCTGCCCGCCAGCATCGCGGTGTTCACGGCCGCGGTCGCGGACTGGCGGCCCGCCACCGAGACCGGCTCCAAGATCAAGAAGGACGGCTCGGGGCCCGCCCCGCTGGCGCTGGTCGAGAACCCCGACATCCTCGCCACCATCGCCGCGCGGACGACGGGCCGCCCCGACCTCGTCGTGGGCTTCGCCGCCGAGACCGACACGGTGATCGCGCATGCGCAGGCCAAGATCGCCCGGAAGGGCTGCGACCTGATCGTCGCCAACGACGTCTCGGCGGCCGGCGGGGTGATGGGCGGGGGGACGAACACCGTGCACCTGATCGCCCGCGACGGATCGGTCGAGACCTGGCCGACGCTCGACAAGGACGAAGTCGGCCGGCGCCTCGTCGCGCGGTTCGCGGAGCTGCTGCGGGGTTAGGCGCCGGCGCGGCGCCCCGCCCTGCTGCCTATACGCCCTAGCCCGCCGCGCTCTCCTACTGGGCGGCCGCGAGACGCGCGTCGTCGGCGGAGATCGCCTGGTAGGCCGGCCGCGCCCGGTAGCGCGCGAGGTAGGCCATGATCGCCGGCTCCTCGGGCACCAGCTTGAACGCGGTGGTCCAGCCGAGCGCCGAGCCCCACAGCACGTCCGCCGCGGAAAAGCGCTCACCGAGGATCCACGGCCCGGGCGTCAGCATGGCGACCACCTGGGCCAGAACCGTGTCGTAGTCGCCGTAGGCCGACATCATCCGAGGCGGCGGGTCGCGCTCCATCGCCCGGTCGATCACGGCAGGCTCGAAGCACGAGCCGTAGAACACCATCCAGCGCAGGTAGGCGCCGCGGGCCGGGTCGGTCGGGCCGGGAGCGAGGCCGGCAGCCGGGAACAGGTCGGCGAGGTAGAGGTAGCAGGCCGCCTGCTCCGCTACGGTCGCGGCGCCGTGGCGGATCGCCGGGACCTTGCCCATCGGGTTGACGGCGAGGTGAGCGCTGCCCTGCTGCTCGCCCGCCTTCAGGTCGATGACGTGCAGTTCGTGCGGCGCGCCGAGCTCCTCCAGCAGCACCCGCACGCCCGTCGAGCGGGTGTTCGGCGCGTGGTGCAGGACGATCGCGTCGGTCGTGGTCGGCATCGCCGTCTCCGGGGGTGGGCGTTTCGGGCCTACGCTATGCCGGTGCCCCGCTCCGGTCGAGCCGCAGCGTTCAGATCCGGTGCGTGCTCAGACCCGATACTTGCCGTTGCGCTTGATTAGCACCTGCGTTCCGACGGGGACGCGCTCGTAGAGATCGACGATGTCCTCGTTGAGCATGCGGACGCAGCCGGACGACATCTGCTCGCCGATGCTCCATGGCTCGTTGGTGCCGTGGATGCGGAACAGGATGTCGCGGTTACCCTGGTAGAGGTAGAGCGCGCGGGCGCCGAGCGGGTTGTCGACGCCGCCCTTGCGCTGGCGGTCGATCTCCGGGTGCAGGGCGACCATGGTCGTGGTCGGGCTCCAGTCGGGCCAGACGCCCTTTCGGCCGACGCGAGCCTCGCCCTTCCAGGAGAAGCCGAGCTTGCCCACGCCGACGCCGTACTGCATCGCCGTGCCGTCGGCCTGGACGAGGGCGAGCTGGCGCTTGTCGATGTCGACGACGATGGTGCCGGGCCGCTCGGGGCCGTTGTAGCTCACGACCTGCCGGCGGTACTTCGGATCGAGGCGGTTGGTGTCGACCAGCGGCACGTCGAACGGCTTGTCGGGCTTCGTGCCGATGTACCACGCCGCCTCCTCGTCGTTGGCGGCGACGTTCACCGGTCCGCGCTGGTTGCAGGCGGCGAGCGGCGCGATCAGGACCGCGGCGAGCAGGATCCGGCGGATTGGCATGGGGCCTCACGAGGCGAGGGAGCGTTCGGATCATGCCTACCGCCTCGCGTTCCCCCACGATGTGACTTTTGCGTCTCAGGTCGGACGAAGCGCCCGGTACGATTGCCCGGATTTCGCCTCGTTCGGCCGTGGCTTGCGCCCTAACTTTCCCGGATCGGTTTCGACACGAGGCGCATCATGGCCGACACGCTCACCCTTCCCGAGATGCAAGGCGCGCTGCCCGAGACGCCCCTGCGCCCGGCGATCCATCTCGACCATTGCGTGATCCACGTTAGCGATTGGACGCGTGCGAACGCCTTCTACGGCGACGTCGTCGGGGCCGAGATCGTCCCGGTCGGGGCGGGCTTCGCCTACCGGCTCGGCGGGGTCCAGTTGAACTGCCACGGCCCGGGCCTGTCGCCGGAGCCCCTGGCGGAGAAGCCTGTGATGCCGGGCGGCAGCGACCTGTGCTTCCGCTGGTCCGGCACGATCGAGGAGGCGATGGCGCACCTGGCCGCCTGCGGCGTCCCCGTCGAGCGCGGTCCGGTCGAACGCCATGGCGCGGCCGGGCCCGGGACCAGCGTCTACTTCCGCGATCCCGACGGGTCGCTGATGGAGTTCATCACCTACCCGACGCCATGATCCGCCCGCGGCTTCAGCCGCGGCTCTGCGCCAGCGCCTGGTTCGTTTGCTCTAGGCGCAGGGCGAGTTCGCGCATTAGCGCGATGCTGATCTGAGGAAACTGCGCCAGCAGCTCGAGGAACACGCCGCGGTCGATGCGCAGGGCCGTCGCCGCTGTTTCGGCCGTCACGGTGGCCGAGCGCGGCTGGTCGGCCAGGATGCCCATTTCTCCGACCAGCGCGTTTGCGCCGAGGAGGGCGAGCCGCACCGGCCCGGCGGCGCCGTCGATGGTCACGGCGGCGCTGCCTTCCAGGATCAGGTAGGCGGCGTCCGCCGCGTCGCCGCGGGTGAAGAATTGTTGGCCGGGCTCGAAGTGTACCCGCTCGCTGGTGAAGGCGAGGAGCTTCAGCCGCGACGGCTCGACCTCGCGGAACAGCGGCACCTGTCGAAGGGAGGTAACCTCCGTATCGAGGGTCATGGGTGGGACTCCGGACCGCGCCGGATCTCGTGATGGGGCCGGCCGCGTCATCCATGCGGCTTGCGGCGATCTTGTCCAGCCCACACGTTGCTGGGGCATGCTGCGACGGCTTGCCCCGGATGCCGCGCCGCATGGGATCGGGCATGCGGAGGCCCACAGGAGGTGCCATGCGCCGCGCCCGCCGTCTTCGCCTTGCTGCGTCCCTCCTCGCGCTGCTCGTGCTCGGCCTGCCGCTCGCCGTCGCGCCGGCGGCCGCCCGCCTGAACCGGATCGAACTCGCCCGCGTCTCGGTCGCGCCACCCTCGAGTGCCCGAGTCCCCCTTGACCTCGCGTTCACCGACGCGTCGGGCGACCGGCCGACCACCCTGGGTGCGGCTTTGGGCGGTCGGCCGACGCTGATGCTGCCGGTTGACTACACCTGCGGCAACGTCTGCGATCCGATGCTGGCGATGTCCGGGGCGGCGCTGGCCGCGACGAGGCTCGTCGCCGGCCGCGACTACAGCCTGATCCTCGTCGGCATAGATCCGCGGGACGACGCGGCCGCCGCCCGGCACATGCTCGGCACCGAACTTGGCGACCCGGCGCTCGAGGCGAAGGCGGCCGCCCTGGTCGGCGACGCCGGGGCGGTGGACAGGCTGACCCGGGCACTTGGCTACGACTTCGTCTACGACGCAGGTACCGACAGCTTCGCCCACCCCGCCGCCGCGATCCTGCTGGCCGGGGACGGCCGCGTCGCCCGCGTCCTTTCGCCCCTGGCGTTGAACGGCGGCGATTTGCGGCTCGCTCTCGTCGAAGCCGGCGAGGGTCGCACGGGCAGCCTCTCCGACCGGCTCGTCCTGCTCTGCTACGGCTACGACGCCGCCACCGGCATCTACACGCCTATGATACGTCGCATCCTCAGCATCGCTGCGGCTGCGACGATCCTCGCGATGGCGGGCGGCATCGTGTTCCTCGCCCGTCGTCCGCGGCAGGCCTGAGCGTACTCAGCGCTTGGTGGACAGGCCGGGCTTCTCGTCACTCGGAGGATCGCGCTTCACGCTGGCGTTCGGCTGCGGCGAGTCGATCGGCTCCTCGTGGGTCGTCGGCGTCGCGCTGCCCTCGTCCGCGGGCATGGGCGGAAGCGCCGTCGTTTTCGGCTTCGGCGCGGCCTCAGCCGAAGCCCGGGCCGCGGCGGACACCATCTCGCGATTCGTCATGCTCGAAAACACCTTGTTCGAAGCGGGCGGAGAATGCTCGCGCCCCGCGCCTTCTGTGTTCCAACGCCATCGCACCGGCGTAGTTGCGGCTAAGCTTGTTGCAGAAGCGTGAGAGGAACCTTCGGATACTGGCGAAGGTTGTGAAAGGGTGAAGAGAAGCCTGAGGAGGAGCTGATGGCATCCGGTAATTCGACCTCCAAGCGAGGTTTTGCGTCGATGGATCTCGAGCGCCAGCGCGAGATCGCCAGCAAGGGTGGCCGCAGCGTGCCAGCCGAGAAGCGGTCCTTCTCGCAGGATCGCGAGCTGGCCTCGTCTGCCGGTCGCAAGGGCGGCCAGGCGACCGGCACCGGACGCGACGGCGCCGAATAATCGATTGCCGTCGGCGATAGGCGGCGCCTGCCCTCCGAGGGCAGGCGCCTTTTTTTGTGCTCGGTTTCGGTGACGGAAAACGCAAAGGCCCGCCCCAGGCATTGGGGCAGGCCTTTGCGTTGGTCGGTCTCAGTGAAACGTACTAGTACGACGTATCGATTAGGAAATGCAGCGACCCGGGATCATGCGGCGGGCCTCGGGGCCGACGAGGGAACTCAGGGCCGCTTCGCAACCCTCGCGCATCCGCATCCGCATGCGCGGCTTCAGCGGCGGCTTCGTCCCGATCTCCTGTGCCGTCTCCATTGCGGCCGGCATGGCACGGTTCGGCCCGGCCTGGAGGCTCGCCACGCGGCTCGGCCGGATCGCCAGCGACACGGGGCGCATGCCGGGCAACGGACGCGCCTCGAACGATGCCGGAGCCACGATAGGCGTCGCCGGAACCCACTGGTCGGCGCCGGCCTGCACCATCGGGTGGACGAGCAACGTCAGGATGGCGGCCGGTGCGCTCACGCCGAGAAGGAAGCCTGACCGAAGCATCGTCGTGATCTCCGAGTGGGAGCTTGACAGGATGATTCGAAAACGCGTCTTCCGTGATCCGGTTCCGCCACTGCCGCGCTTTCGCCGGAATCAGTATTGAGGTCGGATTTTTCGAATCACTGCAGCGATCCGCGCATCTTATCCACAGGCGGCCGTCGTGGCGTCAACGCCACACACGTCGAAAAAGCGCAGCGTATCGGAACTCACTGGGGTGGCGCTCGTTGATGAAGCACCCGGCTACCTGGTCCTCCCCGCATTCCCCTTGTGCATCGGCCGGAACCTTATCGACGGGTCGGAGATCTCTCCGGCCCGTTTTTTTGTGCCCGGTCACCATCTGGGCGTGCGGGCAACAAAAACCCCGGCGCGAGCCAGGGTTTCGTCGTTTCGGGGACCGAAGCGCAGGCGGCCGGGCCGCCGCCCGGATCTCAGGCGGACTTGGCTTCCCGCCGCCGCGCCGTCTGCTGGAAGAACAGCGCTTGGCTGATGACGGCCGAGACGTTGGCGGGCTGGAACGGCTTGGCGATGAGGAAGGCCGGCTCGGGCCGCTCGCCGGTGAGGAAGCGCTCGGGGTAGGCGGTGATGAAGATCACCGGAACCTCGAAGGTCTTCAGCAGGTCGTTCACCGCGTCGAGGCCAGACGAGCCGTCGGCGAGTTGGATATCGGCGAGGATCAGGCCGGGGCGCTTACTGTCGGAGGCGATCTTGACCGCCTCGGTGCGGGTGCGGGCGACGCCGATGACGTTGTGACCCAGCCCTTCGACCAACGCCTCGAGGTCCATGGCGATCAGCGGCTCGTCCTCGATGATGAGGATGTCGGTCGCCATGTCGGCGGCGAGCTCGCGGCCCGCCTCATCGACGAGGTCGCGGACTTGGCTGACATCGACGTCGAGGATGATCGCCGCGTCCTCCTCCGAGAATCCCTCGAGGCAGGAGAGCAGGAAGGCCTGGCGCGGCAGCGGCGTGATCTGACCGAGCCGGACCTCGGCGGGGAGATCGTGCTGCACCTGCTCGCTGCGGCCGTTGACCGACAGGGAGTTCCAGATACGCGTGAACACGCGGAACAGGTCGGCCTTCACGTTCTTGCTGCGGCCGAGCGTATCCGGCTCGTTGACCAGCGTCTCCAAGGTCGCGGCGACGTAGGCGTCGCCCGCCACCTGGCTGCCCGTCAGCGCGCGCGCATAGCGCCGCAGGTAGGGCAGGTGCTGCACCACGAGTTGCGATGTCGACATACGATCCCCTGTGCCTTGTCGGCCTGCTATTCAACCTGCCGCCCCAACGCGGGGCATCCGACTCCGTTCCGGGCGGGTGCGGAACCGCCTCCGCCCGTCGGCGTTGCTGGTGCAGCCATGGCGTATGTCGCGCTTCAAGACAATGCGGGCATGGCTCGTGACGAGATGCCGTGAACGGCACCAGGGGGCGCGAGGATGACCGACGCTGCGAAAGCCGAGAGGCCGATCGGCCGTGGCCGTGCGGGCGATGGCATCGCCGACGGCGGCGGGGTCTCTCGGACGATCGTTCCCGACTCTGCGGGTCGGCACCGCGGATCGTCCCGCCTCAGCGATCATGCCCAGGCTCGTATCGGAAACACGCTGCGTTCCCTCTACGACGGCCTCATCCAGCAACCCGTCCCGGATCGCTTCCGCGACCTCATCGAACGCCTCGACGCGAAGGAGCCGGAGTCACCCTGAGGCGCTCCGGCTCCTTCCTAGAAGATCCCGCGGCGCGTTGAGCGCCTGCGGAATCTTGTATCAGTCTTCGTCACCCAGCGCGTGTCAGAGCGTCGGCGAACGGCCGCGCATCAAGCCGATCACGGCGGAGATGGCGAACAGGACGATCGCGACGAAGAACACCAGCTTCGCGGCTTCCATCGCCGTTCCGGCGATGCCGCCGAAACCGAGCAGAGCGGCCACGAGGGCCACGACGAGGAACGTAACGGCCCATCCGAGCATCTGCATTGTCCTTGAAAACATGGACGCGGGCTTGGCCGCGACCTTCTGACATCCCAAACGTCAAGTCGTTGTTTCGGTTCCGCGACTTCGAATGCCTGCACACACGAAAAATGAGAGTTGCGGCCCGGGTGCCGGTGATTCGCCGAATTCCTCGATCGACCCCTCGCGCCAGCGCGCATGTCACGCCATATTGTCGGAGTGGGCACGAGGCCGCAGCCGGAACGGATCGATCCGGCCCGGCGTTCCTCATCCCAGGTCCGAAACCAGAGAACAGCGATGAGAAACGCCTCCGCCCTCGTCCAGCGCCTCACGGATATCGTCAGCTCCGCCGCCGGAGCCGCCGCACGCGGCGTCGAGGAAGTGTTGGGCGCCCTGGTCCCGCAGCCGGAGGCGCGCCTCGTTCCGGTGCGCGTTCGGAGCAACGGACCGGTACGCCGGCCCTGATCGCACCCGAGCTCATCCTGGGTCTTTCTGCGAGCCGCCCTCCGGGGCGGCTTTTTCATGCGCTGTCCACCGGTTTTCCGTGACGGAGAAAGTTCGAGAGCCGTGCCATCCACCGCGCCGATCCCGCAAGGGTCGAGGACGACGAGCTGGGTCCAGCAAGTCGAAACGGCTGTAACCTTAACGCCGATCGCTGGTTCGACCGGCCTATTCCTGCTCCTGATCGCAGCGATGTTGTGATCAGCTCGGTTGTCTTACGCACTTGCCGCTCGGCATAACTGGTCTTTAAGTCGGCCCCGACCGCCCCGCCCTCGCCGGGCCGGCGTGCCGGACTGATTGGGATCTGACGAAGCATGGCGTTCTGGGCGCGGTGGAGTGCGTTTTACGGCTCCGGAGGAACGCGGCGGCAGATGATCGGCACTGCGGTTGCGGGTCTGATTCTCGGGCTCGGCAGCGTCACGATCGGCTCGAGCCTCGTGCAGGCGTCCGAGCGCGGCGGCTTGTTCGACTTCTTCCAAGAGCTGTTCGCGCCGGCCCTGCCGCAGCCCGCGCCTCAGGTGCACCGGCCCGGACGCTACGCCAACCTGCCCAACGGCCGCCGCCTCGGCGTTCCGCGTCCGCTCTACCACACGCCGCGTCCCGTGGCCGACCTTGCGCTCGGCCGGTCGCGCCGGGCGCGGGCACGGGCTCGCTCGGAACGTGCGGCACCGGTCACCGTGGCCGTCGCCTCCACCGGGCGGCGCACGGTCTGCGTGCGGATGTGCGACGGCTACCTCTTTCCCCTCGGCACCCTCGGAGCGCGGGCGGACATGCCGGTCCACGAGGCGGCCTGCGCCGCCGCCTGTCCTGGTGCGCCGACGAACGTCTACACCCTCGGCGCACGCGAAACCGAACTCGACCGCGCGATCAGCCCGCAGGGCCTGCCGTACCGTGCCTCGGCACTCGCCAACATATACCGCCAGCGTCGCGTGGAGAACTGCTCCTGCCAGGCCGCGCCCGGCACTACCCCGCTGCCGGTCGCCAACGACTTGACGCTGCGCAAGGGCGACGTCGTCGCCACCCATGACAGCGCCGACGTGGTGACGCGCAGCCGTTCGGGCTCGGTCGCCCTCGTCGACTTTCGGCAAGCCGCGATCACGCGCGGCCAGAGCCGGCGGATCGAGGCCAAGGTCGGCGCGATCCGGCGTGACGCCGAAGCGCGCGCCTTTCGCAGGACGCTGCGCACCGCCGAGCGGGCGAGCCTCGTGCAGGTCGCCTCCGTCGGCGATGGCTTCCGCATCCCGGCCCGCGCCGTCGGCGCCCAGGACGAGATCCGCGTGGTCACGCCCTCCCCGTTCCGGTGACGGCGCGCCGCGATCGTGTACCGTCCCGCGCTCGATTGTCCACGGTGCCGCGATCGCGTAGCCCCGGGTCGTTCGGGAGCGACAGGGGCCTACGATGGCGGAGACGAATGAGGGCGGTGACGCGCCGGACTTCGAGACGGCGATGCCCGCGAATGGCCGCCTGGAGACGCTGAGCCCACTGGTCCGCCGTCGCGTTGCGCCCAATGGCGGTCCGTTCACGGCGAGCGGCACCTGCACCTACGTCGTCGGGCATGGGCAGGTCGCGGTGATCGATCCGGGGCCGGAGGATGCCGGCCACGTCGACGCGGTGCTGGCCGACCTCGGGTCCGAGACGGTCTCCGCGATCGTCGTTACCCATACCCATCGCGACCATTCGCCGGGCGCACGCCTGCTTCAGGCGCGCACCGGCGCGCCGATCGTCGGCTGCCTGCCGCACCGGGCGGCGCGCCCGCTCGCCGAGGGCGAGGTCGGCCATCTCGACGCCGCCGCCGACCGCGACCACGTCCCCGACCGGCCGATGCACGAGGGCGACACGCTCGACGGGTCGGGCTGGACGCTGGTCGCCGTCGAGACGCCGGGGCACACCATGAACCACCTCGCCTTCGCCCTGCCGGAGGAGGTGGCTCTGTTCTCCGGCGACCACGTGATGGCGTGGTCGACCAGCATCGTCGCGCCGCCCGACGGCTCGATGCGCGCCTACATGGATTCCCTCGACAAGCTCCGGGGCCGCGACGAAACCGTGTACTGGCCGGGACACGGGGGGCCGGTGCGCAACCCCCGTCGGTTCGTCCGGGGGCTCGCCAACCACCGCCGCCACCGCGAGGCCTCGATCCGTGCGCGGATCACTGCTGGCGACGACACGATCCCGGCGATCGTCACCGCTACCTACCAGAGCCTCGATCCGCGCCTGCGCGGCGCGGCGGCGCTGTCGGTCTTCGCCCACCTCGAGGACCTCGTCGCGCGCGGGCTCGTGGCCACGGACGGCCCGCCGCGGCTCGACGGCGTCTTCCGGCCGGTCACTCCGGCAGTCGGCTGAGGCGCCGGGCCGCAGGCCGCTACTTCACCGCGAGCGCGAGGTTTGCGACCTCGTCGAGATAGGCTCGGATGCGGTCGGCGTTGACGCCGAGGTCGCTGGTGCCGAGCCGCGAGGCGGAGCGGACGTCGATGCGAGCGCCGTCGGCGCGCGGCCGGACGCGGATGGTGACGTCGTCGGGTAGGTTGAGGATGAGGCTGCGCGAGACGGCCTCGATCCGGCCGTTTCCGACCCGCCCGCCGGGGCGTATCGCCTCGACGATCTGCCACTTGCGGTTCACGGCGGCTTTACGCGCCAGCTCGAACGCCTCGTCGGCGCCGATGTCTAGGGTCAGCGGCGCGATCTGCGGGTAGGCGGCGCGCTGCTTCTCGCGGGCCTGCGGACCGGGATCGGGCGGATAGCCTCCGTTGCGGGCGGCGAAGGCGGCGCGCGAGCGCGAGAAGGCTGGCGGGTTGTCGATGTCGGTGGTCACATCGGTCAGCGCGGGCAGCCGGAATCCGCGGAGCGCCGCGTAGGCCGGGTAGGCCAGGACCAGCATGGCGAGGACGAGGCCGCCGATCGCGGCGCCGAGGCCGCGGGCGCCCTCCCGCCAGATCCGGACGAAGGCGTACGCGGCGAGCGCCACGGCCACCAGTGCCACGCAAAGGCCGGCGGCGAGGGTCGCCAGTGCCGGCCCGGCCTCGGTGCGGGGATCGCGCACCAGCACGATCGCGATCCCGGAGACCACGAGCGAGAACAGGGCGGTCCACCGTGCGAGCGGGCCGGCGCGGGTGACGGGTTCCTCGACGAGAAGGCGGCGCATGGCTCGTGTGGGGTTGCAGGGGATGCGAAGGTTATACCGGCCAGGGCTTAGCTGCGCCACTCGCGGGGACCGCCCGGTCTGCTATAGCCTCGTGCGCGATGCCGCGTTCCCTCCCCGCCCCCGATCCGGACCCCGTAGACGCCGCGGACCCCCTGCGCGTCTGGTTCCGCTTCATCCGTCTGAACCGGCGCGTGACCGCGGCGATGAGCGCGCGGCTGCGCGGCCTCGGCCTGTCGATCCCACAATTCGATGTGCTCTCCACATTGACCGAGCGCGAGGGCCTGACCCAGCAGGATCTCGCGGCCCGGCTCTACGTGACGAAGGGCAACGTCTCCGGCCTGATCGACCGCCTGGTCGAGGCTGGGCTCGTCGAGCGGCGGCCGATCCCCGGCGACCGGCGCTCGCACGCGCTCCACCTCACGCCGGCCGGGGCCGACCTCGCCGCGCAGGGGCTGGCGGCGCAGGCGGCCTATGTCGGGCAGACGCTGGGACGGCTCGGCGATGACGACCTCGCGGCTTTCGAGGCCTTGGTGCTGCGCTGGCGGGCGCTGGCCCGGGCTGAAGCCGAAAACCCGGCCGACTGATACGGATTCCGCTTGATCAAAGCGGAGGCCGTATCAGGCAAGCCCGCGCGGAGCCTGAGCGAAGCCTAAATCCGCCATCCCGAAGGGATCAACCGGATTTGGTATGACTCGGCCGGGCTCGGCGGATTAGGGTGCGTAGGCGCGCGCGGTGCCCGGGATCACGACCGAGGTCGGCACGTGCAGCGACGCCGGCCCTTCGTCGCGCCGCTCCGGCTCGGCCGCCTTCTGCGCGGCCCGGACGCGCACGGCATCCCACGGGCCGACGATCTCGAAGGCGAGCCCCGGGCGGCCGGGGTCGCCGCCGGCCTTCGGGCCGAGCTCCGCCCGGGCGCTGACGCTGCGCGCGGGGAGCGAGATCTGCCCGCGCAGGATGCCGGTGAGGCTCGCGGTCTTCAAAGTGCCCTCGCCAATCTCGCCGATGCCGTCGGCGAAGCGCAGGGCGATCGCGGCGCGCTCGAACGGCGTGCGGCCGTTGCGGCGGGCGAGCGCTCCGGGCGCGATCGCCCCGTTGCGGTGCAGGACGTCGACGAGGTCGATCCCGGCCAGCACGCCGCCGTCGATGGTGAAGCCCGCCCGCCCGGCGACGTGCGCCGCGAGGTCCGCGGTGTCGCGCCCGCTGCTCTCCAGGGTGAACTGGCCTTGCGTGCCGCCGAGCACCCAGCGCGCCTCCCCGAGGTCGAGGAGGAGCGATCCGAGGTCGAGCCGGTCGAACGCGCCCTGCGCCTTCACCTCGGTCTCGCCGCCGTCTGCGCCGGCGGCCGAGAGGGCGACCCGGCCCTTCAGGGTCGCGCCCTGCAGCCCGGCGCGGTTGAGCGCGACCTCGATCGAGCCCGGCCGCACCAGCACGCTCGCGGCGAGGTCGCTGAGGAGGACCGGGCCAATTCGGCTCTCGGCGGCCGAGATGCGCAGGTCGAGGTCGCCGCCGGTGAGCGGCGCCAGGGCCACCGGCCGGGCCGGCTCCGCGGTGCCGTCATCCGCCGGAGCGGTGCCGAAGACCTGCATCAGCCCGCCGAGCAGGGGCGCGAGGTTGAGGCTGTCGGCGGCGAGCGTGGCCTGGACCGCGGTGCGGGCCTCGCCGAAGCTCATCGAGCCCGCGCCTTCGAGCACGTCGTCGCCGAGGGTCGCGCGCAGGCTCGAGAACGACAGGGTCCGGCCGGCGGTCTCGAAGCGGCCGTCGAGCACGAGGGTCCGGATGAAGGGCGCCAGCGCCACGTCGCCGCCGATCCAGGCCATCGTCTCGGACAACGAGCGCGTCTCGACCCGTCCCCGCCCCTGCATCGCGAAGCCGCCCGCGGTGGTGGCGGTGCCGTCGGCCGACAGGCTCCCCGTGGGCCACGCGGCGTTCAGGGCGAAGGGCGACGCGGCTCCGGCCAGGAGGTCGCCCGCGCGCAGGCCGACGACCGCCACGCTGGTGCGCGCGCCGCGCCAGGTCAGGGTCGCGGCCGCGTCGAGGCTGGCGCTCCAGATCGGCCAGGCGAGGGTCAGGTCGACCGCCTGCGCGCCGGCTCCCGGATTCGCGGAATCGAGGGTGGTGCCGCTCAAGGTGATCCGGCGCGGATGGTTGGTGCCGCCTTGGGCTAGGCGCGCGCCGATGCGGCGGGCGGGCTCGGCCCAGCGCGGGTCGTCGGCGCCGTCGGGCATGTGGATGGTGGCGCCGCCCAGCGCGACCGAGCCGAGGTCGGCCTGGCCCGAGAGCAGGGCGAGCGGATTGAGGTCGAGGTCGAGGCTGCCGCCCTCGATCAGGGCAGGTCCGCCGGCCTGCGCCCCGGTGATCCGGGTGCGGGTGAAGCTCAGGCGCGGAAGCGGGAGTAGCGTCATCGTCGTCGCGCCCTCCGCGGTGAGCGCGAGGCCGAACTCGCGCAGGCCGCGGCTGACGAAGGCCGCCGCCGTCGGGGTGCCGACCGGCCAGGGCAGGGTCGCCAAGCCCGCCACGAGGGCGGCCACCGACGCGAGGCCGACGGCGATGAGGAGGCGGCGCGGCGACATTGCACTCCGGGCGGGCACGTCGCGGGCCTGCCGAGGGGCGGCGTAGGCGCGACGGGGGACGACGAACGCGTCCTTAGATGTTTCAGGCTCCCCCCAGCCGTCCTGCATCGGACCGTTCGGGTGATTCCCTTAAAGCCTTCGATCGGCTTTGTCTGCCCGCGGCGCCCGGCCGTCCCCGCCGCCTTCGAACGCATGCCGGCGCTTTGATTCCCGGCACCGGGCGCCTTTACCGGCGCGTCGGAATCGGAGACAGCTTTCGCGGAAACGATTGTCGGCGCCGTCGCGCGCGGGCCTTGATAGGGTTCAACGTCCATGAAGAAGGTCTATGCGGATCCGACGACGGCGCTCGCGGGGCTGCTGAAGAACGACATGATGGTGATGTGCGGCGGCTTCGGCCTCTGCGGCATCCCCGACGAACTGATCGAGGCGGTGCGCGAATCGGGCGTGAAGGGCCTGACCATCGTCTCGAACAACGCCGGCATCGACGGCGTCGGCCTCGGCAAGCTGCTCGACACGCGGCAGGTCTCCAAGATGATCTCGTCCTATGTCGGCGAGAACAAGGAGTTCGCCCGGCAGTATCTCGGCGGCGAACTCGAGATCGAGTTCAACCCGCAGGGGACGCTCGCCGAGCGCATCCGCGCGGGCGGAGCCGGCATCCCGGCCTTCTTCACCAAGACCGGCGTCGGCACCAAGGTCGCCGAGGGCAAGGACGTGCGCGAGTTCGACGGCGAGCACTTCGTGATGGAGCGCGGCCTGTTCGCGGACCTCGCGCTCATCCACGCCCACACCGGCGACACCGAGGGCAACCTCCGCTACCGGAAGACCGCCCGGAACTTCAACCCGATGATGGCCACCGCCGCGACCATGACGGTGGCGCAGGTCGAGCACCTGGTGAAGCCCGGCGAGATCGACGCCGACGACATCCACACGCCCGGCATCTTCGTGAAGCGCATCATCCACGTGCCGGGACGCGAGAAGCGGATCGAGCAGCGCACGGTGCGCAAGCGCGCCGAAGCCGCGCCCGCGGCGGCCGGCGGCGGCCAGATCTGATCAGGCAAGAGGGAACACGAAAATGGCCTGGACCCGCGAACAGATGGCGGCACGTGCCGCGAAGGAGCTGGAGGACGGCTTCTACGTCAACCTCGGGATCGGCATCCCGACCCTGGTTTCCAACTACATCCCCGACGGGATGTCGGTTCAGCTACAGTCGGAGAACGGCATGCTCGGCATGGGCCCGTTCCCGCTCGAAGGCGAGGAAGACGCCGACCTGATCAACGCCGGCAAGCAGACGATCACGGCGCTGCCGACGACGAGCTACTTCTCCTCGTCCGATTCTTTCGGGATGATCCGCGGCGGGCACATCAACCTGTCGATCCTCGGCGCCATGCAGGTGGCCGGGAACGGCGACCTCGCCAACTGGATGATCCCCGGCAAGATGGTGAAGGGCATGGGCGGCGCCATGGACCTCGTGGCCGGCGTCAAGCGCGTCGTCGTCGTCATGGAACACGTGGCGAAGAACAAGGACGGCACCGAGAGCCCCAAGCTGCTCAAGGAATGCGACCTGCCGCTCACCGGCACGCACGTGGTCGACCTCGTCATCACCGATCTCGGCGTGTTCACGATCGACAAGCACGGCGACGGCGGGATGCGGCTGATCGAGCTCGCGGACGGCGTCACCGAGGACGAGATCCGCGGCAAGACCGAGGCGGCCTACACGGTGGGGCTCGCCTGAGGTTCTACGACGTGGCTCGGCCGCCCCGCCGGGCGCCGAGCCACGTCGCGGCGCCGACCACGAGGCCGACCGCGGCGATCAGGAGCGTCGAGGCGGCGTTGATCTCCGGGTTCACCCCGAGGCGGACCTGGCTGTAGAGCCGCATCGGCAGGGTGGTCGCGCCCGGCCCGGAGACGAAGCTCGCGACAACGAGGTCGTCGAGCGACAGGGTGAAGGCGAGCAGGAACCCGGCGGCGATGCCGGGGGCCAGGAGCGGCAGCGTCACCGTCGCGAAGACCCGGAACGGCCCGGCCCCGAGGTCGGCCGCGGCCTCCTCCAGGTCGCGGTCGAGCCCGCGCAGGCGCGCGGCGACGACCACCGCGACGAAGCCGGTGCCCAGCGTCGCGTGGGCGACGACGATCGCCCCCATCCCGCGGTCGAGCCCGATTCCGACGAAGAGCAGCAGCAGCGACAGGCCGGTGATCACCTCCGGCATCACCATCGGCGCGGTGACGAGGCCGGTGAACAGCGTCCGCCCGCGGAAGCGGCCGTGGCGGGCGAGCGCGAGGGCGGCGAGCGTGCCGAGCGCGGTGGCGATTGCGGCCGACAGGGTCGCGACCCGCAGCGACATCCAGGCGGATTCGAGCAACGGCCCGTCTGCGAGCAGCACACCGTACCACCGGGTCGAGAACCCGCCCCACACCGTGACCAGCGCCGACGCGTTGAACGAGTAGGCGACGAGCACCAGGATCGGCGCGTAGAGGAAGCCGAACCCTGAGATCAGCACGGCACGGATCAGGACGGATCGGGTCAGCACGCTCATGATGCGCCCTCTCTGCCCGGGATCTCTCTGCCCGAGCCCTCGCCGCTCGCGGCCTCGGCGGCGGCGTCGCGGAACAGCACCACCGGGCCGACCACGAGGACGACCAGCAGGATCGCCACCGCCGAGGCGAGCGGCCAATCGCGGTTGGAGAAGAACTCGCTCCACAGCACGCGCCCGAGCATCAGCGTCTCGGAGCCGCCGAGCAGGTCCGGGATCACGAACTCGCCGACCATGGGGATGAAGCAGAGCGCTCCGCCGGCCAGCAGGCCGGGGAGCGCGAGGGGCAGCGTCACCGTCCGGAACACCCGGGTCGGCGAGGCGCCGAGGTCGGCGGCCGCCTCGCGCAAAGCCGGATCGAGGCGGCTCAGCACGGCGTAGAGCGGCAGCACCATGAACGGCAGGTAGGCGTAGACGAGGCCGATGAGCACTGCGACGGGGGTATTCAGGATTTCTAGCGGCTGTCCGATCAGCCCCAGGCGCATCAGCCCGAGGTTGAGCAGGCCTTCCGGCTTCAGGATCGCGATCCAGGCGTAGACCCGGATCAGGAAGCTCGTCCAGAACGGCACCACGACGAGGGCGACGAGCAGCGGCTGACGCCCCGCCGGGCTCCGGGCGATGGCGTAGGCGAGCGGGGTGGCGATGCCCGCCAGGATGATCGTCGCCGCCAGCGCGTAGGCCACCGAGGCCAGGGCCGCGTCGCGATAGAGCGCGTCGGTGGCAAGCGTGACGTAGTTCTCGACGTTCAAGGCCTGGAGGAAGTCCGACCAATCCCCCGCCCCGCCCCGCCAGTCGAGCACCGGCAGGTACGGCGGCATCGCGGTGGCCGGCTCCGACAGGCTGATCTTCAAGGTGATGACGAACGGCACCAGGAAGAACGCGCCGAGCCAGAGCCAGACCGGCAGGCGAAGCAGGGCCTGTAGGCTTCGCGCGCGCGACAGGGGGATCATTTCGAGAACCTCACCCGAACCACAATCTCCGATGCGACGACGTTCATACATTGCACATGCGAAGCCGCCACGCGTTCCCTCCCCACGCAAAGAAGGGAGGATGATGCGCGTCGTGGTCGCGACACACCAAAACCACCCCGCGCGAACAAAAGTCCGCCGGCGGCATGGCCCGACCCTCACGAAACAGGAGACGCGGGACGCCGCGGAACCCTGTGATGATGCGCGTTTAGCCGGTTCCCCGGCGTCCCGCGGAGCCGGGCCCGGAACGCGGGCGTCGGCGCCGATTTGGCGTCGCGGCTGGTTCGATCGTAGCCACACAACGCGGGGCAGGAGGCGTAAAACCTCGAACGCCTGTCGCGCGTCCGCGTCCGCGTGAGCGGTCGGTCGCGCCTAAGCCTTCCCGCGCGAGCACGAGCCCAGACCCGCTAGGCGGGTCCGGTCACTCCGGGCCACGGCATGCGGGTGAACCCGCCGCTCTGTGTCCCTGCCCCACGATGCCCGCGCCGCCGGCTGACCGACCGACGACCCGGGAGCCGCCACGCTGCCGACCGCCCCGTCGATCACCGGGCCGGCTCCTGACGGCGGCACCGGGACGAAACGCAGCCCCGGCGCCGTGCAGCGCGTGATGGGGTTATAGGCATGTTGTAGGAATTTTGTCAAGATCGTCCCGAGCCCGCCCCGATTTGGGCCGTTCCTGCATGCGATGATGAGCGACCGTCTGTTGGGTCAAGCAGGGACGGGGCGGTTTTGTCGGATGTCTCGGACTTGTGCGTCGAGCCGAGGTCGTCGTCCTTTCACCCGGCCAGTCGTCGCTTGGTGTGCACAGGGGCCTTCTTCTCGTCGCGGCCGACGACGTCGAGGGCGAGACGGCGCAGGAGGGCGAGGTCCCGAGCCGTCGTGGACAAGTCCTGCACTGCACGCATCAACCCCCGATTGGCTTCCACCAGGCGTCGACGCACCACCCTCACCGCAGCGAGGGCTGGAAAAGCCATGTGCGATCGCTCTGCCCGCTTCAGGGGGAAGGCGGGTCGTCGTCGGAGATAGGCATGACGACGATCGTAGGGATCGCCGGTCCTCTCATGCCGGCAGGATCGTCGCGGCGTCGGGGGCGAAGCGGATCGCGACCGCTTCGCCCACGGCCGGTGCCCCCTCGCCCGGCGCGGCGGTCGCGCGCAGGAGGGTGCCGTCGGCGAGGCGGAGGACGCGGCGGATGCGATCGCCGAGAAAGGTCTCCTCGATCAGCGTCGCGGGCGCGCCCTCCCCGCCGAGGCGCAAATCTTTGGGGCGCAGATCTTTCGGGCGCAGATCTTCGGGGCGGACTGCCAGGACGACGGCGGCGCCGGCCGCGAGCGGCGCCTCGGGTGCGCGCCCGAGCCAGGTCCCGAATGCGGTCTCGACGGCGCGGTGCGGGCCGGGCGCGTCCGCCCCGAGGCGGCCGGGGATCAGGTTCACGTCGCCGAGCAGGCCCGCGACGAAGCGCGTGGCCGGCCGGCGGTAGAGGTCGGCGGGGCGCCCCACCTGAACGAGCCGGCCGCGATCCATCACGCCGACGCGGTCGGCGAGGGTCATCGCCTCGGCGGGGTCGTGGGTGACGACGACGAAGGCGGTGCCGAGCCGGCGCTGCAGGGCGCGCAGCTCCCCTTGCGTCTCCTCGCGCAAGCTCCGGTCGAGGGCCGCCATCGGCTCGTCCAGGAGCAGCACCCGCGGCTCGCGGGCGAGGGCGCGAGCGAGCGCCACCCGCTGGCGCTGGCCGCCCGAGAGCGTCGCCGGGGCGCGGTCGGCATAGCCGTCGAGGCGCACGAGGCGAAGCAGCGCCGCGACCCGCTCGGTCGTCGCCGCGCGGCCGTGGGCGAGGCCCTTCAGCCCGTAGGCGACGTTGCGCCCGACGCTCATGTGCGGGAACAGCGCATAGGACTGGAACATCATGTTCACCGGCCGGCGATGGGCCGGCAGCGCGGTAAGGTCCTCGTCCCCGAGGCGGATCGCGCCCGAATCCGGAGCCTCGAACCCGGCGACGAGGCGGAGCAACGTGCTCTTGCCGCAGCCCGAGGGGCCGAGCAGGCAGAAGAACTCGGACGCCGCCAGGTCGAGGGACACGGCGTCGACCGCGATCCCGCTCCCGAACCGCTTGGTCAGGGTCTCCAGTCGCAGCAGCGGCGCGGGCAAGGCCTCAGCTGTCCTCGCGCAGGGCCTCGGCGACCCGGGCCTCCAGCAAGTCCGGCCGGCGGATCACCAGGGCGCCGCGGGTGCGGTCGACGAGGCCTTCGGCGGCCATCACCGTGAACTCGCGGGTCACCTGCTCGCGGCGGCAGCCGATGCGGGCTGCGAGCACGTGGTGGTAGGGCGGCGGCGTCACCACCCGCTCGTCGCCCCCGCCCGCCCGCGGCACCGAGAGCCGCAGCAGCTCGGCGTAGAGCCGGTGGCGCAGGTCGAGCAGCGCGTGCTCCATCAGGCGGGTGTTCAGCTCGCGCACGCGCTTGGTCAGGAGACGGAACAGCCGGTCGGCGATGGGCTCGGAGGCGAACACCATCTGGCGGAACACCGAGGCCGGGACGACGCAGAGCTCGCCGCGGGTGAGCGCCGTGACGTTGGCCGAGCGGCCGACGCCGTCCAGCGCCGACAGCTCGCCGAAGAACGCGCCGCCGCGCATCTCGCCCAGGATCACTTCCTTGCCGGATTGCGTGCGGTTGAGGATCCGGACCTCGCCGGTGGCCAGGAAGTACACGTCGGTAGACACGTCGTCGAAGTCGACCAACACCTCGTTCTCGTCGAAGCGGCGCCAGTGGCAGCGCGTCTCGAAGGGCGCGAGCTCGATGCCCGGCTCCTTGAAGAACGGAATGGTGGAGAGCCGCGCCATCGA
Organism: Methylobacterium sp. WL12; assembly: GCF_008039475.1. NCBI lineage: Bacteria > Pseudomonadati > Pseudomonadota > Alphaproteobacteria > Hyphomicrobiales > Methylobacteriaceae > Methylobacterium > Methylobacterium sp. WL12. The sequence goes on from NZ_VRUW01000008.1 coordinate 31,792, forward strand.
AAACCGGTCCCTTCGCGATGCGCCGGGACCGTCGCGCCGCGGACCGTCTAGAAGTCCGCGCAGCCGACCCGGAGCGTCGCGTCGTCGAATGTGTTGCAAGATCGTGACGACCGGGTCGTCACCGGTCAAGCCGACGGCGGCCGATGAGGGTGGATGGTGCCGCCCTAGACGGCACGAGGCCGTGATTTCCTGACCCTGCCGGATGACTTTAGGTATAAAGCCCGCACGGCCTGCGAGGGTGCCCGGAACCCGGAATGCAGCGTCAGCCGCCCCCCGACCCGATGCCTCCAGCCTTTCCCTCCGAACGATCCGCGCCGGACCTCTTCTCGACGTCGGCCGGCCCCTTCCGCGCGACGCTCGGCGCCGCGTTCTCCCTGTCGGGACATGGGCTCCACACCGGGCGCCGCGCCACCGTCCGCGTCGGCCCTGCGCCGCCCGGCCACGGCGTCGTCTTCCGCCGAACGCTGCGCGACGGCCGCACGGTCGACGTGCCGGCCTCGTGGTCGCTGCGCGAGCGCCAGCCGCTGTGCACCGCGTTGCGGTCCCCGGAGGGACCGCTGATCCGCACCGTCGAGCACCTGCTCGCCGCGCTCTCGGCCGAGGGCGTCGACGAGGCGCTCGTCGAGATCGACGCCGAGGAGCTGCCGATCTTCGACGGCAGCGCCGTGCCCTGGTGCCGCGCGATCCGTGCCGCGGGGCGGATCGAGAACGGCGCGCCGCGCCGGACGATCCGGGTGCTGCGCACGGTCCAGGTGGAGGATGGCCGGCGCACCTTGCGGATCGAGCCGCATGACGGGCTCCACGTCTCAGCCCACCTCGCGTTGGCGCATTTCGGCCCGCTCGACTGGTCCGGGACGATCACGCCGGACGTGTTCCTGTCCGAGATCGCGCCGGCGCGGAGCTTCGGCCGCTATTGGCGCGCCATGCTCGGGCGCGCCTACGGCTTCGTCACGCGAAAACCCTTCCTGCAGGGCTGCGGCGTCCGCTCGGCGGCGATGATCGTGCGCGGGCGCATCCTCGGCGGGATGCGGGTGGCCGACGAGCCTGTCCGCCACCGCGTCCTCGACCTCGTCGGCGACCTCGCGCTCGCCGGTCACCCGATCCGCGGGCGGCTGATCGCGGCCCATACCGGGCACGAGCTCAACCACGCCCTGGTGGCCCGGCTGATGGCCGAGCCCGACGCCTGGGAGCTGGTCTGAGCGTTCGCTGCCCTCCGGCGCTTGCCACGGGGCGCCGGCCTCGCCAGAACGCCCCATGCTCCGCGTCAACGACCTCACCCTCCGCATCGGCGAGCGCCTGATCCTCGACGGCGCGAGCTTCTCCATCCCCGACCGCGCCCGCGTCGGCCTCGTCGGCCGCAACGGCGCCGGCAAGACCACGCTGTTCAAGGCGATCCTCGGCGAGTGGCCGGTGGATGCGAGCGCGGTCTCGATGCCCAGGGGCATGCGCATCGGCGCGGTGGCGCAGGAGGCGCCGGCCGGCCCCGAGACTCTGCACGCCGTCGTCCTCGCCGCCGACACCGAGCGGGCGCGGCTGATGGCCGAGGCGGAAGGCGCCGACGGCCTGCGCCGCGCCGAGATCGAGACGCGGCTCGTGGACATCGGCGCGCATTCGGCGCCGGCCCGCGCGGCGGCGATCCTGCACGGCCTCGGATTCGACGCGGCCGCGCAGGGGCGCCCGTGCTCGGACTTCTCCGGCGGCTGGCGGATGCGCGTGGCTTTGGCCGCGGTGCTGTTCTCCGAGCCAGACCTGCTGCTGCTCGACGAGCCGACCAACTACCTCGACATCGAGGGCACGATCTGGCTCTACGACTACCTCGAACGCTATCCGCGCACCGCGATCATCATCTCCCACGACCGCGACCTGCTCGATGAGAGCGTCGACCACATCCTCCATCTCGACCGCGGCAAGCTGACGATCTACCGCGGCGGCTACACCTCCTTCGCCAAGCAGCTTTCCGAGAAGCGCATGCTGCAGGCCAAGGCCAAGGTGAAGCAGGATGCCGAGCGGGCGCACCTGCAGAGCTTCATCGACCGGTTCAAGGCCAAGGCGACCAAGGCGCGCCAGGCCCAGTCGCGCGTGAAGAAGCTTGCCAAGATGGTGCCGATCGCCGGGCTGATCGAGGACGACGTGCCGGTCATCCACCTGCCGAGCCCGGAAAAGCCGCTCTCGCCGCCGATCGTCGCGATGGAGCGGGTCGCCGCCGGCTACCCCGACCGCATCGTGCTCTCCGGACTGAACCTCAGCCTCGCCCCGGACGACCGCGTCGCGCTGCTCGGGGCCAACGGCAACGGCAAGTCGACCTTCTGCAAGCTGATCGGCGGCCGCCTCGATGCCCTGTCGGGCGAGCTTCGCCGCTCCTCGAAGATGAAGGTCGCGTACTTCGCGCAGCACCAGCTCGACGAGCTGCGCCCGGCCGAGAACGCGGTGGCGCACCTGCGCACGCTGATGCCGGACGCGCCCGAGGCGCGGGTGCGCGCCGCCACCGCCCGGCTCGGGTTTCCCGCCAACAAGGCGGACACGCCGGTGTCGCAGCTTTCGGGCGGCGAGAAGGCCCGCCTGCTGATGGGGCTCGCGGCCTTCGAAGGGCCGCACCTGCTGATCCTCGACGAGCCGACCAACCACCTCGACATCGAGAGCCGGCAGGCGCTGGTCGAGGCGATCAACGACTACGAGGGCGCCGTCATCCTCGTCAGCCACGACCGCTTCCTGGTCGAGGCCTGCGCCGACCGCCTCTGGCTCGTCACCGACGGCTCGGTGAAGGCCTTCGACGGCGACATGGACGACTATCGCCGCCTGGTGCTCGCCGGCCCCGAGCGCGACACCGCCCGCGACGAGGACGCGTCCGGCGGCAAGCAGGCCGAGGCCCGCCGCTCGGCGGTCGAGCGCCGCGCCGCCCTCGCGCCGTTGCGCAAGCGCCTCGAAGGCCTCGAGGCGCGCATGGAGAAGCTCACCGCCGCCATCGCCAAGATCGACGCGGCGTTGGGCGACGGCACCGCCTTCCTCCAGAACGCCGCCAAGGCCGGCGAGATCGCGAAGATGCGGGCGGATGCCGTGGCCGCGCTCGGGGTCGCCGAGGAGGAGTGGCTGACGGTGAGCGGGGAGATCGAGGCGGCGTGAGACACCACCGCGCTAGAATTCGGCTCAGCCCGCGATCGATCCCGCTCCCGCCGAGGCGCTTTCAGCCTGCGTACAGGCGCGGGCGGCGATGGAACCGCGACGCTCCGAGACACGAACCATCGCCATCCGGGAGCGCGTCGGCGATCGAGGATTGATGATGGCCGACACGGTCCAGCGCGATGCCACCCGGCCGACGACGATCGCAGCCCGGTCACCTGATACCATCGTCGCCATCCCCGTGCGCAACGAGGCCGAGCGCATCGGCTTCTGCCTCGACGCGCTCGACGCTCAGGAAGGCCTCGCACCGGGCCGCCTCGGCCTGGTGCTGTTCCTCAACAACTGCACCGACGACACCGCCCGGATCGTGGCCGCGCGTGTGCCGGCCCTCTCCATGCCGGTCCGGGTGATCGAGGCGGAGTTCGCCGGCGCCCATGCCGGCTGGGCCCGGCGCAAGGCGATGGACGCGGCCGCCGAGTGGCTGGCCGAGGCCGGCACGATCCTCTCCACCGACGCCGACAGCCGCGTGCCGCCGGACTGGGTCTTCGCGAACCTCCGCGCGCTGGCGGCCGGCGCCGACGCGGTCGCGGGCCGTGTCGAGCTGATCCCCGAGGAGGCGGCCCTGCTTCCGCCCTCGCTTCCGGCCCGCGGGCGGCTGGAAGACGCCTACAGCGCGCTCTTGACCGAGGCCGAGGCGCGGATCGACCCCGATCCGAACGACCCCTGGCCGTGCCACCGCACCACCATCGGCGCGACGCTCGCGGTCAGCCGCGACGCCTACCTCCGGGTCGGCGGCATGCCGGAGATCGCGCTCGGCGAGGACGGCGCCTTCGTCGCCCGCCTTCTCGCCCATGGGTTCCGCGTTCGCCACGACCCGGCGGTGATGGTGTTCATCTCCGCCCGCCTCACCGGCCGGGCGCCGGGCGGGGTCGCCGACACCATCCGCTCCCGCTGCGAGGATCCGGGCGCGCTCTGCGACGCGCGCCTCGAGCCGGTGCCGAGGGCGCTGCACCGCTATCTCTGGCGCCGGCGGCTCCGTCGTCTTCACGCCTCCGGCCGCCTCGGCACCTCGACGGCCTGGGCGCACCGCCTCGGCATCCAATCTCACGAGGCGGCGCGGATCGCCGCCCTGCCCCTCGTCGGGCAGGTCGTGGAGGAGGCCGAGCGCGCGAGCCCGAAGCTGCGACACGCGCCGCTGAGCGTGCCGCAGCTGCCGGGCCAGATCAGGCTCGCGAAGGCGGTGCTGCCGCTCGTGCGGGCGTTCGCCTCGGTTCGGGATCGCTGGAAGGGGGCTGCCGCGGCCGCCACGCCGTCGCCGACGCCGTCGGTCACGCGGGCCATGCCTTGACCGGATCGGGAGCGGCTCCCCTCTCGTAGGACTCGGGATTTCTCGAAACGCGTTTTCGGACCCGCACCGTCATCCCGGGGCGGCGTAGGCGAGCCCGGGATCCAGAATCGCAGGTCGACCTTCAGGTCGGCTCCGTCGACGGCTCTGGATGCCGGGCTCTGCTCCGCAGCCCCGGGATGACGAGGTGGAGCGGGACCGACAGCGATCCATTCGGGGGGGCGTCAGGCCCGCGCCGCCGCGGTTGCCGGCGGTTTCGGCTTTCCCAGGCCGAGCACCAGCGCGCAGCCGGCGGCGGAGAGGATGGCCAGGGGGAGGAGGCCGAGCGGGTAGCTGCTGGTCGCGTCCTTGATCACGCCGAGCAGGTAGGTGCCCAGGAACCCGCCGATGTTGCCGATGGCGTTGATCTGGGCGATGCCGGCGGCGGCTGCGCCCGCCGAGAGCCACTCGGTCGAGAGCGCCCAGAACGGGCCCTTCACCATGTAGGTGCCGGTGACGGCCAGGCACAGGATCAGCATCGTCGGCCAGAGTTGGGTCGTCAGCACCGCGGCGCCGAGGCTGAGCGCAAGCAGCCCGAGCGGCAGCGCCGTATGCCAGGTGCGCTCGCGGCGCCGGTCGGACGAGCGTCCCCACAGGATCATCAGCACCGAGGCGATGCCGAAGGGCACCGCGTTCAGGAGCCCGGTCTCCAGGTTGGTGAGGCCGAAGGACTTGATGATCTGCGGCTGCCAGAGCGACAGGCACTGGCTCGCCCCCGAGGCGCCGGCATAGATCAGCGAGGCGGCAAGCACGTAGCGGTTGGTCATCACCTGCCGCAGCGAGAGGTGGCTGGCGGGCCGGGCCGCGCCCTCGACCACCGAGGCCCGCTCGTCGGCCAGGCGCCCCGTGAGCCAGGCGCGCTGCTGCGGTGTCAGCCAGTTGGCGCGGGCCGGGCCGTCCGGCAGCAGGATGAAGGCGAGGATGCCGAGCACCACCGCCGGCACCGCCTCGATCAGGAACAGCCACTGCCAGCCGCGAAAGCCCAGCATCCCGTCGGTGCCGAGCAGCCACGCCGAGAGCGGCGAGCCGAGGAAGCTCGAGATCGGGATCGCGACCATGAAGATCGCCACGATCCGCCCGCGATAGGCGCGCGGGTGCCAGTAGGTCAGGTAGAGGATCACGCCGGGGAAGAACCCGGCCTCGGCGGCTCCGAGCAGCAGCCGCACCGCGTAGAACGAGAACGGCCCGACGACGAAGGCCATCCCCGCCGAGACCAGCCCCCAGGTGATCATGATCCGCGCGATCCAGATCCGGGCGCCGAACCGCTCCATCGCGACGTTGCTCGGCACCTCGCAGAGCACGTAGGACACGTAGAACAACCCGCCGCCGAGGCCGAATTGCGCCGCCGACAGGCCGATGTCCTGATTCATCTGCAGGGCGGCGAAGCCCGCGTTCACCCGGTCGACGAAGGCGACGAAGTAGGCGAGCATCAGGAACGGCAGGATGCGCCACGTCACCGTGCGCAGTGTGGCGCGCTCGATCGCGCCGATCTCCGTCTGAACCATGGCTTATCGTCCCCGCGCCGTCGGCGCACGCAGCGTTCGGCCATCCCGATCGCCCTGGCCAGAGCCGATCACGACACCGCCGTCCATCTGTCGGCCGCCGCCCGACGCATGGCAACGTTTAGCCCGCCACCTCGTTGTCGCGACGACCGCTCAGCTCCAAGGACGCGCAAGGCGATGGCGACGAGCCTCGACGCATTACCCCCTGCCCTCCCCGGGCGCCGGGAGGTGATCGACACGGCGGCCGGCCGGGTCGGCTTCTACGCTTCGTCCGAGGCCGAGGGCGTACCGCTGCTGCTGATCCACTCGATCAACGCCGCCGCCAACGCCTACGAGGTCCGCCCGCTCTACCTGCACGCGCAAGGCGCCCGCCCGGTCTACGCCCTCGACCTCCCGGGCTTCGGCTTCTCCGAGCGGTCGCGCCGCCTCTACGATCCGCGCCTGATGGTGGACGCGATCCACGCCGTCGCCGCCAAGATCGCCGGGCGGCACGGCGGCGTCCGCGTCGACGCGATCGCGGTGTCGCTCTCGGCCACCTACCTCGCCCGCGCCGTGGTCGAGCGGCCCGAGGTCTACCGCGCGATCGGCCTGATCAGCCCGACCGGGTTCGACCGGCGACTCGCCGGGCGCGGGCCGGCGGGCGGCGACCGCGGCAGCCCGCGCGTCCGCAGGATCGTCGACTCGGCCGTCCTCGGGCCGGCGTTGTTCGCCCTCCTGGTCAGCCGCCCGAGCATGCGCTTCTTCCTGCGCAAGACCTTCGGCTCGAAGCGGATCGACGAAGGGCTGTTCGCCTACGATCACCTGTCGGCCCACCAGCCGGGCGCGCGGCACGCACCGTACTGCTTCGTGGCCGGCTACCTGTTCCCCACCGACGCCACCACGCTCTACGAGGCGCTGACGCTCCCGGTGCTGATGCTGCACGGCAGCCGCGGCGACTTCGTCGACTTCCGCGACGCGCCGCGTTTCGCCGGCCGGCCGAACTGGACGATCCGCGCCCTGCCCACCGGCGCCTTCCCGCATTTCGAGGACCCGGCGACGGTGACGGGCGCCTTCGATGCGTTCTTCGCCGGCCTCGCTTGACCGGGCGCCGCGCTCAGCTGACCCGCCAGCGCGATTCGAAGCCGGCGAGCCGCGCAGCACCGAGGGTGGCGCGCTCCACGCACTCGGCCGGGACCCGGCGCCACGCCGGGGGCCTGCGGAAGTCGAAACGGCGCAGGGTCTCGCGCATCAGGAGCGCGATCTGCGCTTCGGCCTCCGCCGGGATCGGCCGGCCGGCCCACTCGTTCGGCGCCCGCGCGGGCGCCGCAGCGACGACCCGATCCCATGGCAGGCCCCAGGCCAGCTCGGCGAAGCGCGCGCAGGTGGCGGCGAAGCGGTCGGCGAGTTCCTTGGCAAGTTCCGGCGCGTCGCCGCGGAACGGCTCGGGATCGAGGCCGCGCGACCACGCCGCCTGATCGAGGACGTGACCGATGCGGCGCGGGTGGCCGTCCACCTGCCGGTGGACCCTGAGGCTCCGCAGCCGGCGCGAAGCCTCGACGGCGAGCGGCCCGGAACTGCGGTTGGTCACGGTGCCCAGGACCGCGGCGTCCATCATCGGCCCGAGCCGCCCGGCGAGGCCGAGGGCGGCGACGAACCGCTCGACCAGCGTCGCGTCGGAGCGCGCGTCGCGAAGCGGCACGGCGGTGACGGCGCCATCCGTCGTCTGTGCCCACGGGGCGATGAGCGCGCGGTAGTCGAGGCGCCCGGAGCGGCGATGCGCGCGGGCGTATTCGCGGAAGGTCCGCGGCTCCTTCACCAGCTGCGCGCGGTGGGCGTAGGCGGAGTTCAGGAACTCGAACGGCGGCTTCACCGCCATCACGACCTCCATCGCGAAGCCGCGCCGGGCGAACACCTCGGACAGCGTCCGCGGAACGCCGAAGCTCGGCCGCTGCACCGAGAAGTCCTCGTAGGAGAGGATCACGGTGTCGGCGTCGGTGTCGGCGAGCGCCCGATCGAGGCGCGCCAGCATCGTGCGGCGCTCCGCCTTCGGCCGCCGGCCGTCGAGCGCCTCGCCCAACCCCTGGTGGTTGACGTCGGCCCCAGACCGGGCTCCCTCGGGCGCGAGGTCTGGGTAGAGCAGCCCGGCCTCCGCCAGCCTCGGACGTAGAGTGGCCAGCACCAGCTGCAGCGATGTGGACCCCGTCCGGGGCATTCCGATATGGATGATCGCGCGACGCATCGTCGATCGCCTCCTTGTCCTGATCCCTGGCCGTCGCGGACCGTCCGCCCCGGCTGTCCGTCCCCCCAATCCCCCGGTTCCGATGATCGACCTGACGCTCGAGTCCGCCCGCATCATCGTCGCGACCGCCTTGGAGACGGCCCGAACGCGCGGCCTGAAGCCGCTCGCCGTGGTCGTCTATGACGATCGAGGGTCTCTGAAATGTGTCCAGGTGGAGGACGGCGCCTCGCTCCGCCGCGCCGAGATCGCGATGGGCAAGGCCAACGGCGCCCTGGCGCTCGGCCTCGGCTCGCGGGCGATCCATGCCCGGGCGGAGGCCCAGCCCTACTTCGTCGCGGCGGTGAGCCACGTGGTCGGGGCCGCGGCCCTGGTGCCGGTGCCGGGCGGCGTGCTGATCCGTGCTCAGGACGGCCGTCTGCTCGGCGCCGTCGGCATCTCGGGCGACACGTCGGACAACGACGAGATCTGCGCGCTCGCCGGCATCGAGGCCGCCGCGCTCGTGCCAGAGACCGGCGCCTGAGCCGATGCGCCTGCCGCGCCGTGGCTGGCTTTCCGGCGCGGGCGCCATGCTGCTCGCGGGTACTGCCGGAGCGCGGGCGGCGCCGGACGGCACGTATCGGCGCGGCAACGACGCCGACCCCGAGACCCTCGACCCGCACCGGTCGTCGACCGTGGCCGAGGCGCACATCCTGCGCGACCTCTATGACGGGCTGCTCACCTACGACAACTGCGGCGCCATCATCGCCGGCGCCGCGCAATCCTGGCGCGTGTCGGACGACGGGCTGACCTACACCTTCACCCTGCGCGAGGGCGGGCGTTGGTCGAACGGCGACCCGGTCGAGGCGGAGGCCTTCGTCTACTCCCTGCGCCGCATCCTCGCGCCGGAGACGGCGGCGAAGTACGCCGAGGTGCTGTTCCCGATCCGCAACGCGGCGGCGATCAACCGCGGCGCGATGCCGGCGACGGCGCTCGGCGTCGCCGCGCCCGACCCCCGCACGGTGACGATCGCGCTGGAGGCGCCGACCCCCTACCTCCTCGAACTCCTGACGCACCAGACCGCGCTGCCGGTGCACCGTCCGTCGGTCGAACGCTTCGGCGAGAGCTTCACCCGGCCGGGCAACCTCGTCTCGAACGGGCCCTACGCTCTGGTCGACTCGGTGCCGAACGACCGCATCGTGCTCAGGCGCAACCCGCATTTCCACGCGGCGGCCGAGATCGCGATCCCGCAGGTCGCCTTCGTGCCGACGCCGGACCTGTCGAGCGCGGTGCGACGCTACGATGCGGGCGAGCTGGATTCGCTGGCCGACCTGCCCGGCGACCAGATGGCGTCGCTGCGCCGCCGCTTCGGCGACCAGGTCGTGCTCGGGCCTTCGCTCGGCCTCTACGCGCTGGCGGTGAACACGCGGAAGCCGCCCTTCGACGACGTCCGCGTTCGGCGCGCCCTGTCGTTGGCGCTCGACCGCGAATACCTCGCCGAGGCGTTGTGGGGCGGCACCATGAGCCCGGCCTACTCGCTCTGCCCGCCCGGGCTCGACAACTACCGGACGCCCCCGGAGACGGAAGGGCGCACCCGCCTCCCGATCGACAACGAGGAGACGGCCGCCCGCCTGCTCGCGGAGGCGGGCTTCGGGCCGGACCGGCCGCTGCGGGTCGAGTACCGTTTCAACACCAGCGACAACAACCGCAACACCGCCGTCGCGGTCGCCGAGATGTGGCGCGGCCTCGGGATCGAGACCCGGTTCGTCTACACCGACGCCAAGACCCACTTCGCGTATCTGCGCGACGGCGGCGACTTCGACGTCGCGCGGATGTCCTGGATCGCCGACTACTCCGACCCGCAGAACTTCCTGTTCCTGCTCACCACCGGCAACGACGGGATGAACCCCGGCCATTGGTCGAACGCCGAGTACGACGCCCTCCTGGCGAAGGCCGCGGCCGAACGCGACCTCACCGCCCGCGCCGACCTGCTCTACCGCGCCGAGGCGCTGGTGATGCGCGACCTGCCGTGGATCCCGGTGATGCACACCCGCTCCAAGGCGCTGATCGCGCCGCGCCTGCACGGCTACGTGCCGAACCTGCGCAACGCCGCGCCGACGCGATTCCTGCGGCTCGTCGGATGAGCGGGCGCTTGTCTCGCCTCGGCGCGCGACGGATACACTTCGGCACGACCGGCGGAGACCCTACGGACGACATCGCACGCCCGGCGTCGCTCGGAACAGGTATCTGCGGCCCATCGCGAGACACGGCCTGCGTGAGCAGCAAATTATTTGGAGGGCCGCGGGATGGCTGATCTGACGATCGTCGCTGGCGAAGTTGGGCGTGGCGGCGGAGTTTACGACACGGGGCTATTCTCGCTCCCGGATGGGAGCGTACGCGGGGCCGAGACGATCGTCGAGGTGATCATCCACGGCGGTGTCGACAAGAACCAGAGCCTCGTCGGCCATCTAATCGGTGGGTTGAGGGGCGGCGTCGCCCTGGCCTCGCACCTCGACCTGACGGCCCCGGTAAATCTGGCGGCTGCCGCAATCGGGAGCGGCCTGAACGCACTCGACAACGGACCTCGGCAAAGCGCGCTGATCGAGGTCAAGTTCCTAGATGGGGCGACGTTCGTCGCGATGGCCGATGTCGGCATCTCATCGTTGATGGAGAACGATCGCCGGGTGATCCAGGCAGCCGTGCCCCGTTTGCAATCCATTCCCGTTCAAGCTTCCACGGAGTTGGAAGCTGGTCTTGCAACCCGCGCCGTCGAGGCGGCATCGAGTGCCGTCGGAAGCGCCGGCTCCGCCGTGTCCAGTGCCTTCGGCTTCATCAAGAGCAGGACGCTGGGCTGAAGCGTGGATCCTCTATCCCCACACGTGCCATCGTCCCGCGCATGACCGGCTACGTGCTGCGCCGGCTGCTGCAGGCGATCCCGACGCTGTTCGTGGTGATCGCGCTGAGCTTCTTCCTGATGCGGCTCGCGCCCGGGGGGCCGTTCGACCTAGAGCGGCCGTTGGCGCCGGCGGCCATGGACAACCTGCGCCGGGTCTACGGGCTCGACCAGCCGCTGGCGGTGCAGTTCGGGCGCTACCTCGCGGCCCTGGCCCGGGGCGATCTCGGGCCGTCCTTCTCCTTCCGCGACATGAGCGTCGCCGACCTGTTCGCCCGCGGCCTGCCGGTGTCGATGATCCTCGGCGGCATCGCGCTTGCCGTCTCGCTCGCGCTCGGCGTCGGCCTCGGCGCGTGGGCGGCGTACCGCCACGGCGGATGGGTCGACCGCCTAGTTGGGGCAGCCGCCTCGCTCGGCCTGTCGGTGCCGGGCTTCGTCGTCGCGCCGCTGCTGCAGATCGCCTTCGGCCTGTCGCTGCGCTGGCTGCCGGTGAGCGGCTGGGAGGGGGGCGCGCCCTCGCACCTGATCCTGCCGGTGATCACCCTGGCGCTGCCGCAGGCCGGAGGCATCGCCCGGCTCACCCGGGCGTCGATGGCGGAGGCGTTGCGCGCCCAGCACGTGCGGACCATGCGCAGCCTCGGCCTGCCGCCCTGGCGCATCGCCCGGCACGCCCTGCGCGGGGCGCTGCTGCCCGTCGTCGCGATCCTCGGGCCGCTCTCGGCCAGCCTGCTCACCGGCTCGGTGGTGGTCGAGACCATCTTCGGCCTGCCCGGGATCGGCCGCTACTTCGTCGAGGGGGCCTTGAACCGCGACTACACCCTGGTGATGGGGACGGTGGTGCTGGTGGCGGTGCTCGTCGTCGTCCTGAACCTCGTCGCCGACCTCGTCTCGGCGTGGCTCGACCCGCGCCTGCGGCAGCACGCGTGAGCGCGCCGCCCAAGTCGCCGACGCGCCGCGCGATCCTGCGCCTGTCGCGCGACCGTGGCGCGATGGCGGCGCTCGCCGTGCTCGCCCTGATGACGCTCGCCTGCCTGGTCGGCCCGCTGCTCACCGGCCATGCGCCCGCGCGGACCTACCCGGACCTGCGCCAGCTTCCCCCCGGCCTCGCGGCCCAGCCCGACGCGGATCGTCTGCGGCCCGCGCTCGATCGCCTCGCCTTCCGTATCCGCGCGACGGTGGCGGAGGCCGAGAGGACGGGCGACACGCTCCGCCTCGTCCTGGCCTCGGACGCAACGATCGACCCGCGCGGCCTCGTCTACCTGCCGCGCTCAGACCTGTTCGGCGCCCCCCGCGTCGTCGCCCGCGAGGACGACGGGCGGCGCCTTACCGTCGCGGTGCCGGTGCGGAGGCTCCACTTCCTCCTCGGCACCGACGTGCATGGGCGCGACCTCCTCAGCCGCAGCCTCGTGGCCGGCCGCGTGTCGCTGCTGATCGGGCTCACCGCGACGCTGGTCGCGCTTGGCGTCGGCATCCTCTACGGCGCCGTCTCGGGGTTCGCCGGAGGGGCCGTCGACGCCGCGATGATGCGGCTGGTCGACATCCTCTACGCCCTGCCGTTCGTGTTCTTCGTGATTGTGCTGGTGGTGTTCTTCCGCGCGAGCCTCGCCCTGATCCTGGTGGCGATCGGCGCCGTGGAATGGCTCGACATGGCCCGCATCGTCCGCGCCCAGACCCTGGCGCTGCGCCGCCGCGACTTCGTCCGCGCCGCCGAGGCGCTCGGCCTGTCGTCCGCCGCGATCCTGCGGCGGCACATCGTGCCGAACACCCTCGGGCCGGTGACGGTCGCCGCCACCCTGCTGGTGCCGCGGGTGATCCTCCTGGAGAGCTTCCTGTCGTTCCTCGGCCTCGGCGTGCAGGAGCCGGCGACGAGCTGGGGCGTGCTGATCGCGGAAGGCGCGCGCAGCCTCGAATCCGCGCCGCACATGCTCGCCGGGCCGGCGGTGTTCCTGGTTGCGACCCTCGTGGCCCTCAACGTGCTCGGCGACGGGCTGGCCGCCGCGCTCGATCCGCGGGCGGAGGCCTGATCGCGCGGCCTGATTGCGAGGCGTGGCCTCACCGTATCTCGGTATAGGCCGGGTAGACCTGCCGAACCCGGCGCCGATCCTCAGGGATCGGCATCGCCGGGCGCACCCGCGCCTGCGCCGCCGCCGGCAGGACGATGTTGGTCTCGGCCGGGCGCAGGCGCCAGCGGTCGGAGCCCGACATCGTCACCGGCTGCCGGTCCCGGGCCAGCGTCGCGTCGGCCCCGTGGGTCGGCACGACGGCGAGGCCGGCGAGCGCCGCCGTCGCCAGGATGCCCAGCCGCAGGCAGGGCCCGAGGCGGCGGGCCTGGGAGCGTGCATGAGAGCGGGGGTGGGACGGAGCACGGAACCGCGACGGGGAGCGGACTGTCTTGCGAACGTCGAGGCGAGGCTTCATGGGAGGCATCCACGGTGATGCCGTCATCAAAGCCCGCAACGATGAAAGCTCAGCCGAACCTTTCGCTGGTCTCCGCCGTTCTGAACAGGCGTCTCGAGTCAAGGTAAACACAGTCATGGCGACCAAAGTCGAGACCGCGTCGGGCAAGACGACGCCCGAGCGCGCCCCCATGGGCACGATCGTCGACACCGACATCTCCGCACGACTGGACCGCCTGCCCTGGGGCCGGTTCCACGTCCTCGTCATCGTGGCGCTCGGCATCACCTGGGTGCTCGACGGGCTCGAGGTGACGCTGGCCGGCGCGCTCGTCGGCGCGTTGCGCAAGGCGCCGATGAGCTTCACCGAGTTCGATGTGGGCCTGGCCGCCTCCTCCTACCTGGTCGGCGCGGTTACGGGGGCGCTCGGCTTCGGCTGGCTGACCGACCGCATCGGCCGCAAGAAGCTGTTCTTCATCACGCTGGCCCTCTACCTCGCGGCGACCGCGGCCACGGGCCTGTCGTGGAACGTCTACTCGTTCTGCATCTTCCGCTTCCTCACCGGCGCCGGCATCGGCGGCGAGTACACCGCGATCAACTCGACGATCCAGGAACTCGTGCCGGCGCGTGTCCGCGGCTGGACCGACCTCGTGATCAACGGGTCGTTCTGGATCGGCGCCGCGCTCGGCTCCTTCCTCTCGATCGTGCTCCTGAAGCCCGAGGTGATCGACCCGGCCTGGGGCTGGCGCGTCGCGTTCTTCACCGGCGGCGCCATCGGCCTCGTGATCCTGCTGCTCCGCACCTGGATCCCCGAGAGCCCGCGCTGGCTCGCGACCCACGGCTACACCGCCGAGGCCGACCGGGTGGTCTCCGGCATCGAGAAGCGCTTCACCGACGAGGGCCACACCCTGCCGCCGGTGGACGAGGGCAAGCGGATGAAGCTGCGCACCCGCGACCACACCCCGCTCTCGGAGGTGTTCGGGACGATGTTCGGCACCTCGCGCAAGCAGACCGTCGTCGGGCTCGCGCTGATGATCGCGCAGGCGTTCTTCTACAACGCGTTGTTCTTCACCTACGCCCTGGTGCTGGAGCGGTTCTACGGCGTGCCCGGCGGCAGCGTCGGCTGGTACCTGCTGCCGTTCGCCCTCGGCTCCTTCCTCGGGCCGCTGCTCCTCGGGCGCCTGTTCGACACGGTCGGCCGCCGGCCGATGATCGCCTTCACCTACGGCATCTCGGCGGTGCTGCTCGCGGGTGCCGGATACCTGTTCAAGATCGAGGTGTTCGGGGCCTGGGCGCAGACCGGCGTGTGGATGGTGGTGTTCTTCTTCGCCTCCGCCGCAGCGAGCGCCGCCTACCTCACCGTCGCCGAGACCTTCCCGCTGGAGATCCGGGCCCTGGCGATCGCCGGCTTCTACGCCATCGGCACCGGCATCGGCGGCGTCTCGGGGCCGCTCCTGTTCGGCTCGCTCGTGGAGACCGGCTCCCGCGAGGCGGTCTTCGGCGGCTATCTCGTCGGGGCCGCGCTGATGGCGGTCGCGGCCATCGTCGGCGGCCTCTTCGGCACGGCGGCCGAGGGACGCTCTCTGGAGGACGTGTCGAAGCCGCTCGCGGCGGCCTGACGGTCCTGTTGCGATGCCATCGCGCGTGGCGCTGGGGTCAGGCCCCCCGGCGCCACACCTGGCCGTGATAGACGAAGGTCTCGCCCTCGCTCGCCAAGGCCGCGAGGCCGGTGAAGGCGGGGTCGTGGACGGTGATGACGCTGGTCGGGATCGCCCGCATCATCGCGGAGAACGGCGCCTTGCGCTCGAACGCCGCGCGGAAGCCGCCTTGCTGCAGGAGCTTGACGATCCGCGGGGCGATGCCGCCGCCGACGTAGACGCCGCCGGTGGCCAGGAAGGTCAACGCGAGGTCGCCGCAGACCCGGCCGAGCAGGCGCCCGAACAGCTCCAACGCTTCCGCCGCATGCGGATCGGAGGCGTCGAGGCCGGCCTGGGTCACCGCCGCCGGCTCGATCTTCTCCGCCGGCTCGCCTGTCCGGACGTGGCGCACGGCGGCGTGCAAGCGGGCGAGGCCGGGGCCTGAGAGCACCGTCTCGACGGTGACCCGGTCCTCGACACGCTCCAGGGCGTGCCAGACCTTCTCCTCGAAGGCGTCCGAGGGGCCGAGGTCGGTGTGGCCGGCCTCCGTGGAGACGATCGCGAGGCGGTCCGAATACGGGACCAGGGCCGCGGCGCCGAAGCCGGTGCCCGGCCCGAGCACCACGCGGGCGCCGCCCGGCTCGTGCCCGACCGGCCCCACCAGAGTGAGGTCGTGCGGCGCGATGCCCGCTGCGCCGGCCGCGACCGGCACGTAGTCGTTGACGACAACGGAGGTCTCGAGGTCGAAGTCGGCGCCGATCTTGGCGCCCTCGATCACCCAGTGGGCGTTGGTGAGCTGCACCTTCGGGCCGTCGACCCGGCCGGCGATGGCGAGGATCGCCGAGCGCGGCGCCGGCCCGCCCGCGTGCTTGCCCCCTTGCCCGTCCTTGGCCAGGGCCGCGCGGATCGCGCTCGACGGATCGGGGTGGCCCGCCGTCGCCTCGTGCGAGAGCAGGCGCGGCGCCGCGCCCTTCGACTCGACCACCCCGAAGCGGGCGTTCGTGCCGCCGATGTCGCCGACGAGGACCGGAAACGCGAACATGCGGTACCCTTTCCCGATCGACGCGGGGCCGTCCCGGCCGACGCGTCGCTGTCTGTCCGTTCAAAGGAGTCGCCGGCGCGGCTCAGGCCGCCGGCAGCGCGTCCAGATCGATGCTCCCGCCCGCCGCCCAGCCGCCTAGCAAGGCCCGCACCGCGTCCGGGCCGGGCAGGCGCCGTTCGGCCGCGGTCTCGCCCGGTCCGATCCGGATGCCGAGGCCGCCATACGCCGCGACGCTGGCGAAGGCGATCTCGTCGGTGCGGTCGTCGCCGAGGAACACCGCGCGGCGGCCGGCATAGGGGGCGTTCTCGAGGAAGGCGCGGATCGCGTGCGCCTTGGTGGCCGAGGCCGGCACGATCTCGCCGACCGCCTTGCCGAGCTGGAGCCGGTAGCCGCCCGCCAGCTCGGCGGCGATCGCGGTGACCGCCTCCTCCGCCCGCTCGGCGTCCGCCGGCGTCGCCAGACGCCAGTGCACGGCGACCGAGGCGCCCTTGTCCTCGATCAGCACCGCGTCGAGGTCGGCGACCATGGCCCGGAGCCGGGGCATCCGCGCACGCAGCTCCGGATGGTCGTCCGGGCTGCCGCCGGTGAGGACGCCGTCGACCCGGCGCTCGACCCCGTGCAGGCCGGCGACGTCGAAGGCGGCGGGCGCGAGGAAGGCGTCGATCACCGAGACCGGGCGACCGGTGACGATCGCCAGCGCCCCGTCCAGCCGCGCATGGAGCGCCTGCAGCATCGGCACCAGGTCCGGCTCGACGCGAACGAGGTCGGGCCGTGGCGCGATCTCGACCAGCGTGCCGTCGAAATCGAGGAAGAGGGCGATCGGTGTGTCCAACGTCGGCGCTCCAATGTCCGTTCGGGGCTAGCATGTCGCGCGCCTGCGGCAAACGCATTGTCGCGCCGCCCTATCTCTCGGGGACGACGAACGGAGGACGACGCGATGCATCCGACCCCAGCCCCGACGAAGCCCGGCGAGGAGAGCGTGTGGGACTATCCCCGCCCGCCCCGGCTCGAACCGGTCGCCGCGACCCTGAAGGTCGTGCTGGCCGGCCGCACCATCGCCGAGACGCGGGCGGGCTTCCGCGTCCTGGAGACCAGCCATCCGCCGACCTACTACTTCCCGCCGGGCGACGTCGCCGCGGGCGTGCTCGGGCCGGCGCGCCGGGCCGGGATCTGCGAGTGGAAGGGACGCGCCGTGCTGTTCGACGTTCTGGCGGGCGGCGCGACGACCCCTGGCGCGACGACCCCTGGCGCGACGATCCCGGGAGCAGCTTGGGCCTATCCCGATCCGACGCCGGGCTTCCGTGCGATCGCCGGCTACGTCGCCTTCTATGCCGGCCCGATGGAGGCCTGCTTCGTCGGGGGCGTCCGCGCGGAGCCGCAGCCGGGGGGCTTCTACGGCGGCTGGATCACCCCCGGCGTCGTCGGCCCGTTCAAGGGCGGCCCGGGAAGCATGGGCTGGTGAGCCGTTGCAGCGGTCCTGAGAGCTGTACCGCCGCGCGGCGACCGCTACATCGGGCGTCGGGAGCCGAGGGGCGGCCAAGGAGCACGGCATGAGCGATGCGATCGACGGCAGGCCGCAGGAGGTGGGCGTGGACCCCGGCCGCCTGGAGCGGATCGACGGCTGGATGCGAGACCTCGTCGAGCAGGGCAAGCTCGCCGGGCTGTCGGTGAGCGTGGCGCGGCGCGGGCGCACGGTGTTCCGGCGCGCCCACGGCCTCGCCGACCTCGCCCGCAAGACGCCGTTCACGGCCGATACGATGACGCGCATCTACTCGATGACGAAGCCGCTGACCTCGGTCGCGGTGATGCAGCTCTACGAGGAGGGCCGCTTCCAGCTCGACGACCCGGTCTCGCGCTTCCTGCCGGAATTCTCCGAGATGCGGGTCGCGACCGGCGGCAACCGCGCCAAGCTCGAGACCGAGCCGGCCCGCCGCCCGATCACCATCCGCGACCTGCTCACCCATACCGGCGGCCTGACCTACGGCTTCATGGAATCGACCCTGGTCGACGCGCTCTACCGGCAGCAGGGCGCCGACTTCCTGCGGCCGGATGCGAGCCTCGCCGAGGTGGTGGCCACGGTGGCTTCGCTCCCGCTGCTGTCGCAGCCGGGCGAAGCCTGGAACTACAGCGTCTCGACGGACGTGCTCGGCCACCTCGTGGCCGTCGTCTCGGGACGCGACTTCGCGGATTACCTGCGCGAGGCCGTGATCGCGCCGCTCGGCATGGTCGACACCGACTTCTTCGTGCGCCCCGACAACCTTGGACGCTTCGCGGCGAACTACGTCTACGATCGCAGCCGCACGCTCACGCTCTACGACGATGCGGTCGAGACCACCTTCGCCAAGCCGCCGGCGATCGCGGGCGGCGGCGGCGGCCTCGTCTCGACGGCCTCGGACTACATGCGCTTCTGCCGGTTCATCCTGAACAAGGGCGAACTCGACGGCTTACGCCTGCTCGGACGCAAGACGGTCGAGCTGATGACCATGAACCACCTGCCCGGCGACCTCGCCGCGATCGGTACGCCGCGGTTCGCCGAGTCGTCCTATCACGGCATCGGCTTCGGGCTCGGCTTCTCGGTGATGCTCGATCCGGCCAAGGCCCAGATCGTCGGCACGCCCGGCGAGGTCGCCTGGGGCGGCATGGCCTCGACCGCGTTCTGGATCGACCCGGCCGAGGACCTCGCCGTGGTGCTGCTGACGCAGCTCGTCCCGTCGTCGGCGTTGCCGATCCGCAAGGAACTGCGGGTGCTGACCTACGCCGCTTTGGTCGATTGAGACCTGATCACGTGATCCGCTGTCGCCTTCGATCCGATCGCGCCGCCGAGGCGCGATCGGTTTAGGCCATGGACTATTCGGCGGCGGGGGCGGCCGTGGTGCCGGCCGGGGCCGGCTTCGCGCCGGGCTTCGGCGCGGGGGGCTTGGCCGCGTTCGCGCCGGTCGCGGCGGGCTTGCCGGCCATGTATTCCGGATCGGTGCGCGGGCCGCCCGGGCCGTTGGTCGGCCCGGTCATCTGGCCGGCGACCACGTCGGTCACCCGGTTCCAGGTCTGCGACTTGCATAGGAACGCGATCAGGCAGCCGCGGACGGTGAGTTCCTCCGGCGTGTCGGACCAGATCGTCACGTCGTAGGACTTGCCGTCCTCGGAATTGTAGATCTTGCCCTCGTAGTGGGCGTCGGCGTTCGGCTTCAGCCCCATGATGAGCTGGTGGCCGAGCGAGGCGCGGGCCTGCTTGCTCGCGTCGGGGTTCTTGAAGTCGACCCGCGGCTGGCCCTTGTCGTTGAGCGGCACCTTCAGCCACACGACGTAGCCGCACAGGCTCTTGTTGCTCGGGCCGCACTTCTCCACCCGGATGCGGGCGCGCCCGTCCTCGGTGAGCCACGTGCCGCTCGGGTCCGCAGGCGTCGCCGCATGGGCGACGCCGGTCAGCATCGCCAGCGCCATCGCACGTCCGGCCCAGGCGCCGATTCCCGCGCCGATCCGTCGAACCGTCATACCCATTACTCCTTAGCCGCGCGCCGGCTGCGTGGCCTTGGCCCGTCGGCGTGCACGATCTCTCAGGCCCGCCAATCCGCTCCGAACATGACGGGATCATGGCCGTGCGGCGGCTCGCAGGGGACGCGCGGCCGATGACGGGGGCGACCCGGACGGCTAAGCCTACCGTCCATGATCGTTCGCCCGCGCCCCAACCTCTTCGCCATCCTGTTCACCCTGCGCGGCTCGATCCTGCCGCGGGTGGCGCTGAAGGTCCTCGGGCTGACGGCCTTCGCCGCCCTGGTGGTCGCCGTCGAGCAGCGCGTCCCGGACAAGTTTCCGGTGACGGCGGGGATCGGGCCCTTCACCCTGATCGGGTTGGCGCTGTCGATCTTCCTGAGCTTCCGCAACAACGCCTGCTACGAGCGCTGGTGGGAGGCCCGGAAGGCCTGGGGGGCGCTCATCGTCGAGGTGCGCGGCTTGAGCCGGACCCTGGTCGCGCTGCTGCCCGGCGACGCGCGCGCCGGCCTTCGCCGGTCGAGCCTGCGCCGGGTCGTCGGCTTCGGCCACGGCCTGCACGCGCGGCTGCGCGGCCTCGACGAGGCGGCGGCCGTCACGCCCTGGCTGCCGCCGGCCGAGGCGGCGCGGCTGCGCGCCTGCCCGAGCCCGACCGATGCGGTGCTGGCCGGCCTGACCCGCGACCTCGCGGACGCGTATCGCGACGGGCACCTCACCGACGTGCTGTTCGGCCTCCTCGAGCGCAAGGTCTCGGACCTGTCGGCGATCCACACCGCCTGCGAGCGCATCCACGGAACGCCCCTGCCCTTCGCCTACACGCTGCTGCTCTACCGCACGGCGTGGCTCTACTGCCTGCTGCTGCCATTCGGCCTGTCGGCCTCGCTCGGCTGGGCGACGCCGGTCGCGACCATGCTGGTGGCGTACACCTTCTTCGGCCTCGACGCGCTCGGCGACGAACTCGAGGAGCCCTTCGGCCTCGAGGCGAACGACCTGCCCCTCGACGCGATGCTGCGCACGGCCGAGCGCACGGTGCTCGACGCCCTCGGCGAGCCGCTGCCGCCTGCGATGGAGCCGGTGCGCTACCGGCTGGACTGAGCGGGCGGGACCTTCGCACACGGCGTTCGGCGTCCATTTTTTCGCGAAGTTGCGCGGTCACGCCCGCGTCGGGGCCATGTCCGGTCCGGGGCCGAGCCGCCGCTGCATCAGCACGGTGCCGAGCCAGCGCCCGTGCTTGTGGCCGACGTTGTCCAGCACGCCGACATGCGCGAAGCCCAGGGCCGCATGGAGGGCGGCCGACGTCTCCGAGCCCGGATCGGTGATCACCGCCACCATCACCCGCGCATCGATCGCCTCGCAGGCCGCGATCAGGGCCGCCAGGAGGGCGCGGCCCATCCCGAGCCCGCGCGCGGCCTCCGCGACGTAGACCGAATCCTCCACCGTCGAGCGGTAGGCCGCCCGCGCGCGGTACGGGCCGGCATAGGCGTATCCGCGAACGACGCCGTCCTGCTCGGCGACGAGGTAGGGGAAGCCGTCCGCGACCAGCGCCGACCGGCGGCGCGCCATCTCGGCCTCCGTCGGCGGCTCGACCTCGAAGCTCGCCGTGCCGTTCAGGACGGCGTCGGCGTAGATCCGGGTGATCGCGGGAATGTCGGCCTCCACGGCCGGCCGCAGGTTCGGCGTCATCGCTCCGCTCACGCAAAGAAGGGGCCGGCGCGCATGCGCCGGCCCCTCTGCCGTCAACCGTGCGGCGGCCGATCAAGGACCGCCCGTGGCTTACTCGGCCGCGGTCATCTCGGCGGTGAAGTGGCCGCACCAGTCCTGAGAAGCCACCACCGGCCACAGGCCCTTCGACTCGGGAGCCGGCTGGCTGACCGGAGGGTTGAAGCGGCACAGGCCCTGGTCGCCGGCGGCGGAGGCGCCGTTGGTCTTGTGGTCGTCGAAGAAGCGGCAGCTGTCGCAGGAGGCGTTGGTCGAGGTCATGGGGTCACTCCGGTTTTGGCGTCTGTCGCGAGCCCTGGAAACCGTCGCCGGCCCCGTTGCCCGTCTGCAGTTCTTAATTAGAACAACTCCAATGAAGCGTCAACCGGTCGGCGGGCGCGTTGTTCCCGCGCTCGCTGCGATCTGCGGAAACCGATCGCGGCATGGCGCCTGCTGGCCGGTGACGGACTGAGCGCGGAAACGCCGGTCGTTGCGGCCCGCCTGTCACCCGCTGCCGGTCCGTGGGCGGCGAGCGTCATCGACTCGCCATGGGCCCTCCCCTAACGTCCGGGGCGGAACCGGCGCCGGTGCCGGTTGGGAGGGTCCCGCCCATGGTGCTGGAAACCGAATCGGCCCTGGAATCGGCCACTGCGCTGGCCACGAGCGAGGCGAAATCCGCCCGCACCGACCTCATCGAGGCGGCGGCCTCGGTCGTCGGCGGGCGCGGCGGCCCGGGCGGCTTCGTCCGCGACCTGTTCGGGCGGGTGCCGCCGGAGGATCTGGCGCCCTACCCGGCCGAGGCGCTGGCCGACCTCGCGATCGCCGCCCGCGACCATCTCGCGATGCCCCGCGCCACCGGGTCGGCGGCGAACCTGCGCCTCGTCGACGTGGCTTTGCCCGCCCTCGGGCGCACCCGCGAGCTGACCGTCGTCGAGGTCGTCAACGACAACCGGCCCTACCTGCTCGATTCGACCCTGGCCGAGCTGACCGAGCAGGGCCTGACGCCCCACCTCGTCGCCCACCCGATCCTCGGCGTCGAGCGGGATGGGGCGGGCGCCCTGCTCCGCGTCGTCGGCGAGACCACGGCGGACGCCCACGGCGCGCTGCTGCGCGAGAGCTTCATCCACATCCACCTCGACCGGCTCGATGCCGGCGAGGCGCGCGAACGCCTCGAAGCCGGCCTCGCCCAGGTCTTCCGGGACGTGGCCCTCGTCACGGACGACAACGACGCGATGCTAGCGCGGCTGGCGGAGCTCGCCGAGGGCTACGGCCGCAACCCCCCGCCCCTGCCGGAGGGCGAGGTCGCCGAGGCGCGGGCCTTCCTCGAATGGCTGCGCGACGGCCACTTCACCCTGCTCGGCATGCGCGAGCACGCGCTGCCCGGCGAGGCCGCCACCGAGGCCGAGAGCCTCGGCATCCTGCGCGATCCCGGCCTCGCGGTGCTGCGCCGCGGCCGGGCGCTGGTCGACATGACGCCGGAGATCGTGGCCTTCCTCGAAGAGCCGCACGCGCTGATCATCACCAAGTCGAGCCTCAAGGCCCGCGTCCACCGGGCGGCGCATCTAGACTACGTCGCGGTGAAGCTCTTCTCCACCACCGGCAAGCTCACCGGCGAGGTCCGCATCGTCGGGCTGTTCACCGCCGCCGCCTACACCGCGCTCGCCCGCGAGGTGCCGTATCTCCGCGGCAAGGTTGCGGCCGTGGTGGAAAAGGCCGGCCTCGACCCGACGAGCCATGCGGGCCGAGCGCTGCTCGCGGTGCTCGAGACCTACCCGCGCGACGACCTGTTCCAGATCGACGTGGACCGGCTGTTCCGCTTCACCCTCGCCATCGCCAACCTCGCCGACCGGCCGCGCATCCGCGTCCTGTCCCGGACCGACCGGTTCGGGCGCTTCGTCTCGCTCCTCGTCTACGTGCCGAAGGACCGCTACGATTCGGTCGTGCGCGCCCGCATCGGCGCCTACCTGGCGCAGGAGCACGGCGGCCGGCTCTCGGCGACCTATCCCGACCTGCCCGAGGGGCCGCTGGCGCGCATCCACTACGTGGTCGGCTTCTCGGAGGCCGGCGCGCCGGAGCGCGACCCGTCGGCGCTCGAAGCCGGGATCGCCGCCTTGGTGCGGACCTGGGGCGACGCGCTCCGCGCTGCCCTCGGCGACGCCATGGGCGGCTCGGAGGCGCGGACGCTGGCCGCCCGCTACGGCGAGGGCTTCTCGGCGGCGTACCGCGAAAACTTCTCCGCCGAGGTCGCCATCGGCGACATCGCCATCCTCGAATCGCTCTCCGAGGAACGACCGCGCGCGGTCGCCATCGACCGCCGCGACACCGACCCGGCGGCGCAGGTGCGCCTCAAGGTGTTCTCGCGCGGGGCGTCGCTGCCGCTGTCGGACCGGGTGCCCGGCCTGGAGAACCTCGGCTTCCGCGTGATCAACGAGCGGACCTACAGCGTTTCGGCGGTCGGCGCCGACACCAGGGTCTGGCTGCACGACATGCTGCTGGAGCGCGCCACCGGCGCGGCGATCGAGATCGGCCCGCTCGAGGCGCCGCTGGA
This sequence comes from Methylobacterium sp. WL12, assembly GCF_008039475.1. Lineage (NCBI taxonomy): Bacteria > Pseudomonadati > Pseudomonadota > Alphaproteobacteria > Hyphomicrobiales > Methylobacteriaceae > Methylobacterium > Methylobacterium sp. WL12. The sequence continues at coordinate 55,689 of NZ_VRUW01000008.1, forward strand.
GAAGGCGATGCTCGCCATCGCCGCGGGCCAAGCCGAATCCGACGGCTACAACCGCCTCGTGCTGGAGGCCGGCCTCGCCTGGCGCGACGTGGCGTTGCTGCGGGCGCTCGGCCGCTACCTGCGCCAGCTCCGCGTGCGCTACGGCCAGGATTACCTCGCCGCGACCCTGAGCCAGCACCCCGGCATCGCCCGCCATCTCGTCGCTTTGTTCTACGCCCGCTTCGACCCCGTCACCGAGGGCGACCGCCAAGCGAACGAGGCCGCCGTCCGCGAGGCCATCGAAACGGCGCTCGCCGACGTGACCAGCCTCGACGAGGACCGCATCCTGCGCCGCTTCGTCAACCTCGTGGAGGCCGCGGTCCGCACCAACTTCTTCCAGACGGCCGCCGACGGGCTCCCGCGCGAGACGATCGCCTTCAAGTTCGCCTGCGCCAAGGTGTCCGGGATGCCGCTGCCGCGGCCGTTCTTCGAGATCTTCGTCTACGCGCCCCGCGTCGAGGGCCTGCATCTGCGCTACGGCTATGTCGCCCGAGGGGGCCTGCGCTGGTCCGACCGGCCGGAGGATTTCCGCACCGAGATCCTGGGGCTGGTGAAGGCCCAGCAGGTGAAGAACGCGGTGATCGTACCGGTGGGCGCCAAGGGCGGGTTCTTTCCCAAGCGCCTGCCGCCGGCTTCCGACCGCGCGGCGTGGCTCGCCGAAGGCACCGAGAGCTACCGCATCTTCATCCGCACGCTGCTCGAACTCACCGACAACTTCGTCAGCGAGGGCATCGCGCCGCCGGCCGACACCGTGCGGCACGATTCCGACGACGCCTACCTCGTGGTCGCCGCCGACAAGGGCACGGCGACCTTCTCCGACATCGCCAACGCGCTCTCGCTGGAGCGCGGGCACTGGCTCGGCGACGCCTTCGCCTCCGGCGGCAGCCAGGGCTACGACCACAAGGGCATGGGCATCACCGCGCGTGGCGCCTGGGAGGCGGTGAAGCGCCACTTCCGCGAGATCGACGTCGACACCCAATCCGATCCGGTGACGGTGGTCGGCGTCGGCGACATGTCGGGCGACGTGTTCGGCAACGGCATGCTGCTCTCGCGCACGCTGAAGCTGATCGCGGCCTTCGACCACCGCGACGTGTTCCTCGACCCGAACCCCGACATGGCCGTGAGCTTCGCCGAGCGGAAGCGGCTGTTCGACCTCGGCCGGTCGAGCTGGGCCGACTACGACAAGGGCCTGATCTCGGCCGGCGGCGGCGTGTTCTCGCGCGCGCTGAAGGCGATCCCGCTCTCGGCGGAGATCCAGGCGGCGCTGGGCTTCGACCGCGCCTCCGCCTCGCCGGCCGAGCTGATGCAGGCGATCCTCAAGGCGCCCGTGGACCTGCTGTGGTTCGGCGGCATCGGCACCTATGTCCGCGCCACTACCGAGACCGACGAGCAGGCCGGCGACCGGGCCAACGACGCGGTGCGCATCACCGGCCCGGAGATCCGCGCCAAGGCGGTGGGCGAAGGCGCCAACCTCGGGCTGACGCAGGCCGGGCGGATCGAGGCGGCGCGTGCCGGCGTGCGGCTCAACACCGACGCGATCGACAACTCGGCCGGCGTCAACACCTCCGACGTCGAGGTGAACATCAAGATCGCGCTGATGATCCCGGAGCGCGACGGCCGCCTCGACCCGGACGCCCGCAACGCGCTCCTCGTCGCCATGACAGACGAGGTCGCGCACCTGGTGCTGCGCAACAACGAGCTGCAGACCCTGGCCCTCACCCTTGCCCTGCACCGGGGCCTCGGCGAGACCGGTTTTGCGATGCGCACGATGCAGGGGCTGGAGGCGGAAGGCCGGCTCGACCGCGCTGTCGAGGTTCTGCCGGACGACGCGACCCTCACCGAGCGCATGCGCCGCGGCGAGGGTCTGACGCGGCCGGAATATGCGGTGCTGCTGGCCTACGCCAAGCTCTCGCTCTACGACGCGGTGCTGGCGAGTTCGGTGCCCGACGACCCGTACTTCGACCGCGAGTTGCAGCGCTACTTCCCCAAGGCGCTCCGCGAACGCTTCCCCGACGCTGTGAAGGGACACCGTCTGCGCCGCGAGATCATCGCCACCGCCCTGTCGAACATCATCGTCAACCGCGGCGGCATCTCGCTCGTCACCCGGCTGACCGACGAGACCGGGGCGGACGCGGCCACCATCGCGAAGGCCTACGCCGTGACCCGCGACGCCTTCGGCCTGATGGAGCTGAACGCGGCGATCGACGGGCTCGCCGGGCGCATCGGCGGGCAGGCGCAGGTCGGACTCTACGCCGAGGTGCAGGATCTGCTGGTCGACCGCATCGTCTGGTTCATCCGCAACCTCGACCTGACCGGCGGCATCGCCCCGCTCGTCGCGCGGTACCGCGACGGGATCGGTGCGGTGCTTGCGGCCCTTCCCGGCGTCCTCGGCGCGGACGCCAACGCCGCGATCGAGCGGCGGCGGGCGGAGCTCGTCGGGCAGGGCATGGACGACGAGCCGGCCCTGCGCCTCGCCTCGCTCCGCGCGCTGACCTCGGCGCCCGACATCGTCCGCGTCGCAGGCACCAGCGGGCGGCCGGTGGCGGAGATCGCGGCGACGCATTTCGCGCTGGAGCGGGAGTTCTCCCTGGATGCGCTGGCGGCCGCCGCCCGCGCCGCGCCGGTCTCCGACACCTTCGACCGGGTCGCCCTGGAACGGGCGGTGGCCGGCATCTCGAGCGCCCACCGCCAGCTCACGTCGGAGGTCGTGGACGACATCGGCCCCGGGCCGGAGGCGGTCGCCGCCTGGGGCAAGGCGCGCGGTCCGGCGCTGGCGCGTATCCGCGGGGCGATCGACGCCATCGCGGCCTCGGGGCTGACGGTCTCGAAGGCCACCGTCGCCGCGAGCCTGCTCGGCGATCTCGCGCGACGCTGATCGGCCCGGTCGCAGACACGAAAAAGCCGGCCCGGCGCTTGCGCGGGACCGGCTTTTTAAGGGCCGACGGGTTGTGCGCGTAGGCTCAGAACGGGCCCATCCGCATGTCGAGCATGCGCTGGTTGTGCTCGAGCCAGAGGCGAAGCATCTGCGAGAACAGGCCGGGCTTCGGTGCAGGCTGGGTCATGGTTCGCACTCCGTAGGTGTGACGGTCGTAGGCGCCGTCCGTTCGCCCGGAAGATGCGCGTCATGGTGCATCGCAACAATAGCTTCTGCCGCACGTAACGGATGCGTCGATCGCATGGCAAACGCTAAAAATTAACGATTTTGCGCCGGGGCATGCGGAAATTGCAGTATCTTGCAGCTCGGCTGCGAGCGTCGTTCTTCATGTCAGCCGGGATGGATCGGCGCCGGCAGCACCGACCGCGTCGGGCCCGACATCGCCGACAGCGCGAGGCCGAGCCCCAACGTCGACACCGCCGCCGCGATCAACGGCAGCTGCCCGTAACCAACGCCCGCGGTGAGTGCGACCCCGCCGAGCCAGGCGCCGGTGGCGTTGCCGAGGTTGAACGCGCCCTGGTTAAGCGTCGAGGCGAGGTTCGGCGCGTCGCTGGCGGCCTCCACCACCCAGATCTGCAGCGGCGAGACCAGGGCGAAGGCGAGCCCGCTCCACACCACCAGCGCCGCGAGCATCGCGAACTCGAAGCGGGCGACGCCGGCCAGCAGCGTCAGCACGGCGATGAGGCCGAGGAAGCTGCCGATCACCGTGGCGGTGAGATTCCCGTCGGCGAGCCGTCCGCCGATCAGGTTGCCGGCGGTCAGCCCGATGCCGGCGACGAACAAGGCGCCGGTGACGCCGCGGGCGCTGAGTCCGGTCACCCCCATCAGCAACGGCGTGATGTAGGTGAACACCGTGAAGAAGCTCACAGAGGACAAGGTCGAGACCAGCATCGGCCGAAGCACGGGCCAGCGCCCGAGCGCCCGGAACTCTCCCGCCAGCCCGCCGCGCGAGCCGGGGAGCCCGGCTGGCACGAACAGCTGGATCGCGAAGCCCGCCGCGACGCCGATCGCCACCACCGCCCAGAAGGTCGCGCGCCAGCCCGCCGCCTGGCCCAGCGCGGTGCCGAGCGGAACGCCGAGCACGTTGGCGAGCGTCAGCCCGGCGAACATCAGCGACACCGCCTGCGTCCGCTTCTCCCGCGGCACCAGGTCCCACGCCACGATCGCGCCGATGCCGAAGAAGGCGCCGTGGGCGAAGGCGGTGGCGATGCGCGCGAGCATCAAGGTGGCGTAGGTCGGCGCGACGGCGCAGGCGACGTTGCCCATGAGGAACACCGCCATCAGGGCGAGCAGGGCGGTCTTGCGCGGCAGGCCCGCGGTGGCGATCGCCACGAGCGGCGCGCCGACCACCACGCCCATCGCGTAGCCGGAAACGAGGTAGCCGGCCTGCGGGATCGTGACGGAAAAGCTCTGCGCCACCTCCGGCAGCAGGCCCATGATCACGAATTCCGTGGTGCCGATGCCGAAGGAGGCGACGGCGAGGGCGAGGATCGGCAGCGAGGCCATTCGGAGTCTCCGTTGGCACGGGATCGGGCGCGCGGGCGCCCGTCCCTCTTTGTGCGGTGCGGTATGCCCTCAACATGCCGGATCGCCCGCGGTTGCGAACCATCGGTGATCGGGACGCAGCCCTGTTCTACGGACGGGTCTGCTGTAGGAGGCGTCGATCGGGCCGGGATAACTGCCCGGGTGCGTACACTGCCACTCCGTCGTCGTGCAGGCTGCTGATTACAGTCCTAGGCGTAACGCGCGGCGACCGGCCGTCGCGATCCTCGTATCTCGAGTGGAGACGACGTGATGAAGGCTCTTATCCTGGCAGGCGCGACGCTGGCCGCCGCCGTGGTCGCGGTTCCCGCAAGCCTCGAGGCCCGCCCGTATGGCGGTGGCTGGGGCGGCCATGGCGGGTTCCACAGCGTCGGCTTCGCCGGCTCGCGCGGTGGCTTCGTCGGCTCGCGTGGCGGCTACGGTGGGTATCATGGCGGCTACGGTGGATACCGGGGCGGCTATGCCGGCAATCGCGGCGGATACGGCTACCGCGGCGGCTACGGCCGGGGCGTCGGCTACGGCATCGCCGGCGCTGGGATCGGCCTGGGCCTCGGGCTCGCGGCCGGCGCCCTGTCGGGTGGCTTCGGCGGCTACGATTACGGCAGCAGCTACGGCGGCGGGTATGGCGGCTACGGCTACGCCCCCGCCTACGGCGCGAGCTACGCACCCGTCTACAACGGGAGCTACGGCGGCTACGCGCCGGCTGCCTACGGCTATGGCAGCGGTTGCACCTGCTCGGGCTACTGAGCCGAACGGCTGAGCCGCGCGGCGGCGGGCGATTCGGGCACCCGCCGCCCAGGTATCTCAAGTACAACCCGCCTCACGGCTCGGTCAGCGGCAGGCCGCGGCTCGGCGGGCTCCAATGCAGGTCCGGCGTCGCGGCATAGAGCCGGCGGTGGGCGAGCACGGCGTAGGTGTCGGTCATGCCGGCGATGTAGTCGGCGATCCGACGCGCGATCCGGCCCGGCGGCGCCCCATCGAGCCCCGCGCTCCATTCCTCGGGCATCCGCGTCGGGTCGGCGGAGAACGCCGCGAACAGGTCCGCGACGATGGCGTTGGCCTTCTCGCGCACCGCCATCACCTCGGGATGCCGGTACATCCGCGCGTAGAGGAAGCGCTTGATGTCGGTGTCAGCGGCCGCGATCGCGGCCGAGAACGCGATCACCGGGGCGTCGGCCGCGCGGATGTCGGCGACGCTTGCCGGGGCCAGACGATCCAGCCGCCGCCGGCTCTCCGTGATCACGTCCTCGACGAACCGGGTGATCACCCGCCGCGCGAGCTCGTGGATGGTGCGCGACGCCTCCAGGCCGGGGTGCAGGGCGGCGATCTCGTCGAGCAAGCCGCGCAGGAACGGCACCTCGCCGAGGTCGGCGAGGTCGAACAGCCCGGCGCGCAGGCCGTCGTCGAGGTCGTGGCTGTCGTAGGCGATGTCGTCGGCGAGCGCCGCCGCCTGCGCCTCCGGGCCGGCGTGGCGGGCGAGCTCCAGCGGATGCAGGGCATCGTATTCGAGGATCGCTGCCGGGATGCCTTCGCGGGCGTAGCGCGGAGTCGGGCGCCCGTCCGGGCCGAGCAGCGGGCCGTTGTGCTTGACCAGGCCCTCCAACGTCTCCCAGGCGAGATTCAGCCCGTCGAAGCCGGCGTAGCGCCGCTCCAGCCGGGTCACGATCCGCAGGGCCTGCGCGTTGTGGTCGAAGCCGCCATGGGACGCCATGCAGGCGTCGAGCGCGTCCTCGCCGGTATGGCCGAAGCAGGTATGACCGAGGTCGTGGGAGAGCGCCAACGCCTCCGCCAGGTCCTCGTCGAGGCCGAGTGCGCGGGCGAGCGCGCGGGCGATCTGGCTGACCTCCAGGGTGTGGGTCAGCCGGGTGCGGTAATGGTCGCCCTCGTGGTGCACGAAGACCTGGGTCTTGTGCTTCAGCCGGCGGAACGCGGTGGAATGCACCACCCGGTCGCGGTCGCGCTGGAAGTCGCTCCGCGTCGGCGAGGCCGGCTCTGGGATCAGCCGCCCCCGGGTCGCGCCCGGGTCGGTGGCGTAGGGCGCGCGCCAGCGCTCACCGTTGGCGCGCACGGGTCCCGCCCATCTGTTCGCGATGTCCTGCCCGCATGGTCCCCTCGCGGTTCGGCGACGCACGCGTTGCGGCGCGCCGTCCTACCTCATATCTTGGTTCGATCACGCGGCAGGCAATCGCCTGCCGCGCCCAGACCCCGACGACAGCGCCGATGGCTTCCCCGATGGCCGAGATCACCCTGACCCCCCGCGCCGCCAAGCGCATCAACGAGATCATGGTCGCCGAGCCGCCGGGCGCGGCGCTCCGCGTCAGCGTGAACGGCGGCGGCTGCTCGGGCTTCTCCTACGCCTTCGACATCACCCGCGACCAGGCGGCGCAGGACGTCGCAATCGAGCGCGACGGCGCCACCGTGATCGTCGACCCGGTCTCGCTCGAGTACATGGCCGGTTCGACCATCGATTTCGTCAACGACCTGATCGGCCAATCCTTCAAGATCGAGAACCCGCAGGCCACCTCGTCCTGCGGTTGCGGCACCTCGTTCTCGCTCTGACCCCACCCGACCTCCCAACGCCGGCACCGTTGTGCCGGGACGAAAGGTGCGGGCCGGCGAGGCTTGCGACAGGGTTTGCGACGTGGCGCACCGATTGCCTCGCGCGCCGAAATGCGGGACGACGGCGCCGTCTTCTCGGTCTGGCAATCCCGGCAGCGGTCCGCACACGATGATCCCTCACCGAACGGTCCGCGCCAGCCTGCTCCGGGCGGCTCGACTCTGCTTCTATGCCAATCTTATCCTTGGAGGCGTCGGGCTCTCTGCCGTCCCGGCCACGGCGCAGGAGGCGGCCTCCGCCGTCCAGGACGTCGTGCTCGTCGACGTGGCGCTGCCGCTCGGCGATACGCTGTTCAAGGCCGCCCGCGTCACGGTGAGCGGTACCCGGCTGTCGCGCGGCGACCTGACGGCGATCCTGGCACCGGACTCGGCCGAGCCGTGGGCGCCGCGCCTCGCGCGCCTGGAAGCGGCGAGCATCTCGATCCCGGTCCTCGTCTCCGAACATCCCGGTCCCGGCGGATCGCTGCAGACCGTGACCTACCGCGAGGTCACGGCGCGCGACGTGCGGGCCGGCCGCATCGCCGAGCTGACCATGGCCGGCGCCGGCGTCGCGGTCTCCGGCGCGCAAAAGGGATCGGGCACTTACGGCCGGATCGTCGCGAGCGACCTCGATCTCGCCGCGCTCGTGCGGCTCTCCTCGGAACCGGGTGACGGAAAAGGGCCGGTGCAGCGGGTCTACGCCGCGATCCGCGTCGCCGACGTGACCTACACAGAGGATTCGGGCGTCGCGATCCGGATCGCCGGGCTCGAAGGCCGCGACTTCGGCGGCCGCCAGATCCCCGGCGGGTGGAACGGCGCGATGGCCGCCCTCACCAGGGGGCTCGACGCGGTCGATCCCGAGATGAAGGCCGACGCGCGCGGCCGGCTCGCCGCCACCGCGGCGGATCTTGCCGACGCGGTCTCCTTCGGCAGCCTCGAACTGCACGGCCTCGCCATCAGCCGGACCGGGGCCGGCGCGCCGATGCTGGTCGAGGTCGGGCGCCTGGCGCATGTCGGCACCGGCGCCGAGGCCGGCACGACGCTCGAGGCGATCGCCTTCGCCCAGGGCGGGGTGAAGGCCCGGCTCGCGCGGGCGGCGCTCACCGGCGTCTCGCTCAGCCCCACCATCGCGGCCCTGCGCCGCCTCGCCGACCCGAACGCCGCCGTCACCGACGAGGCTTTGCGCCGCCTCACCCCGGCCATCGGCGGCCTCACCCTGCAGGATATGAGCATCGAATTGCCGGCCGATCCGGCTGCGGAAGCCAGGCAGACCGGCCGCAGCGCCGGTAAGCCGCCTGCCGTCGCCGGCGACCCGCTCGGCGTTCCGGCCTCGCAGGGCGCCGCGCCGCTGCGCCTCGTCCTGCGCAGCGGCGCCCTGACCTTCGGGCCGCTGCGCGACGGGGTGCCGACCGCAAGCCGCCTCGACCTGTCGGGCGTGACCTTCCCGGCGACGATGGTCGCCGGCGTGCCGGTGCTCGGCGCCCTGCCGGATTACGGCTATGCCGACCTCGATTTCAACCTCGTGGTCGACTCGGCCTGGGACGAGGACAAGCGCGAGGTGGCGTTGCGCGAGATGACCCTGTCGGGACGCGACATCGGCTCGCTGCGGCTCGCCGGCACGATCGGCGGCATGGGGCCGGAGCTGTTCGCCTCGCACATCCCGGCGGCCAGCCTGCTGATGCTCACGGCCACCGCCAAGGCCCTCGACCTCACCGTCCAGAACACCGGCCTGTTCGAGCGCTTCCTTGCCGCCCAAGCGAAGGCCCTCAGCCTGAAGCCGGAGGAATTGCGCCAGGAATACGTGGCGGCGACCCAGTTCGGCGTGCCGGCGATGCTCGGCAACTCGCCCGCCGCCCGGGCGATCGGCAGCGCGCTCGGCCAGTTCGTGACGAAGCCCGGACGCCTGACGCTGAACGCCAAGGCGAAGAACGCGGCCGGCCTGGGCTTCGCCGATTTCGGCCTCGCCCGCACGCCGGGTGCGGTGCTCGACAAGCTCGACGTAGATGCACGAGTGGAGTGAGGTCGGGCCTTCCGGCCAGACGAAGCCTTACTCGGCGATGACGCCGGGGTAGCGCCGCGCCAGGTCCTGCCGGGTCGCGTCGGCCCAGGCGCGGTCGCGGCTCGTCCGCGGGCGATCCAGCGGCACCGTCGCGACCAGGCTCGCCGGGCGCGGCGACAGCAGCAGCAGCCGGTCGGCGACGGCGATCGCCTCGGCGACGTTGTGGGTCACCATCAGCACGCTCATGCCGAGCCGGTCGACGGTGTCGACCACCAGGCCCCGCAGGGAGGCGGCGGCCGCGTCGTCGAGCGACACGAACGGCTCGTCGAGCACCAGGAGACGCGGATCGTTCGCGAGCGCGCGGGCGAGCGCCACGCGGCGCTGCATCCCCAGCGACAGCGCGCCGGGAAACCGGTCCCGCCACGGGGTCAGCCCGAGACGCGCGAACAGCCCGTCGAGGTCGCGCGCGCGCTGCGGCCGCGGCATCGCCAGGCGCACGTTCTGCTCCACCGTCCGCCACGGGAGCAGACGCGGCTCCTGGAACACCATGCCCGGCCCGTTCTCGGATGCGCGCGGGTCCGGCACGATGGTTCCGTCGTAGTCGGGGTCGAGCCCGAGCAGGATGCGCAGGGTCGTGGTCTTGCCCGCCCCCGACGGCCCGATCAGGCAGGCGATCTCGCCCGGCCGGATCGCGAAGGCGAGGTCGCGCACCGCCTCCACCGGCTCGACCGAATTCGGATGGTAGACCTTCCGCGCGATCGCGACCGTGAGGACCGCGTCCTCGCCGTCGCCGACGGCGGACATCTTATCGCCAGCGGCGGACATGTGCTTCGAGCCGCTGCAGGAGGAGGATGTCGATGGCGATCATCACGCTCATGAACACGATGCTGTAGCCGAGGATCGCGGCCACGTCGGTGCTCTGGACGAAGTAGTAGTTGATCGCGAAGCCGACGCCGTTGGGACGCCCGAGCAGCTCGATCACCAGCACGATCTTCCAGGCCAGCGACAGGCCGGAGCGTGCCGCGGCGACCGCGTAGGGCTGAAGCTGCGGCACGAGCACGTGGGCGACCCAGGAGCGCCGGTCGAACCGGTAGGTCCGCGCCATCTCCTCCAGGCCGGGGTCGAGGTCGCGCGCGCCCTCCCGCAGGATCACGGCGACGTTGGGCAGCTTGTTCAGCACCACGGCGAGGATCGCGGCCGTTTCGTTCAAGCCGACCCAGACGTAGGCCAGCACGGTGATCACCAGGGCCGGCGTGTTCAGCATCGCCAGGAGCGGCGTGTCGAGGAGGGTGTTCAGGCGCTTCGAGCGCCCGAGCGCCACGCCGAGCAGGACGCCGAGCACCATCGCGAGCACGAACGAGACGCCGACACGCGCCAGCGTGATCCCGACATTGGTCCACAGGTCGCCGCGCGCCGATTCCCGGGCGATGAACGTCGCCACCGCGAGCGGCGTCGGCATCATCCGCGAGCCGGCGACCTGCGCCGCCGCCTGCCATGCGGCGAGCAGCACCAGCATGGAGGCGAGACGGGTGAGGACGGCCCGGCGGTTCGAGTCGCTGGCGCGGATCAACCGGTCGTCCCGTCGTAGTACAGGCCCGGCGGCAGGCCGGTGCCGGTGCCGACGAGGCGCTCGCCCCCGAGCCGCGACATCACCGAGAACAGCCGCTCGCCGTCGCTGCGCTCCTCGGCCACGGGCCGGCGCGGGATGCCGGCGAGGTATTCCCGCTTCAACGCCTCGAAGATCGCGTCGTCGTCGGCCGCCATCAGCGGGCGCACGATCGTCCAGGCGGAGGGGTCGCCGGCCAGCATGTCCTTGGCCGCGCGCACGGCGCGGACGAAGCCTGCCATCGCCTCGGGCTTGTCGGTGACGGTCTTCGCCTCGAACAGGTAACCGATCAGTGCGAACGCGCCCTTCGCACCGAGCGCCCGCATCATGTCGTCGGCGCCGATCAGCCGGCGGAAGCCCTTGGCTTCGAGGCGCGCGCAGTAGGTCCAGTAGGTCAGCGCCGCATCGAGCGAGCCTTGCTCGAGCTTCAGCGCGATCAGGGGCGGCGCGCCGTAGGCGATCTCGCTCTTGGCCTCGATGTCGAAGCCGGCGGCGTCCTGCGCCTGGGCCTTGAGCAGCAGCCAGTTCTTGTCGAGGGGGCCGCCGCCGACGCCGAGGCGCTTGCCTTCGAGGTCCTTGAGGGTCTTCACAGGGCTTGCCGCGGGCACCATCACGGCGCCCTCCGAGGTCGAGGCCGGCACGTAGCGCATCGCGCGGCCCTCGTTGCCGAGGCGGGCCGCCCAGAGCAGGTCGCCGACGATCACGTCGACCTGGCCGCCCATGAAGGCGATGCGCGCCGCGTCGTTGCCGGCGAGCTTCACGAGGTCGAGGTTGAAGCCGTTGGCGGCGTCGAGCCCGCGCGCCTTGATCAGCGCGGCTTCCCACGCGACCGTGCCGAAGGGCAGGCTGCCGAGGCGTACGCTCGGCGCCGCCAGCGCCCGATGCGACAGCATCGGCAGGCCGGCGAGCGCGGCGGCGAGCAATCCGCGCCGTGACAGCATCGCGCCTTCTCCCTAGAGATCGTCTCGGCCGATCTTGGCCTTGTGCCGTTCTCGGCCGGAACCGTGAGGCACCGGCGCCCGCGGAACCATTGTGCAGAGGTCTTAGGGCGCGGGGGGCGGCCCGTCCACATCCGCCTTGCGCGGTCGCGGCCGCCGGGGCAGGCTCGGGCGGGGAAAACCGATCGGGAGAGACGACCATGGCCGAACCGCGCGAAGGCGCCCTCGACGACGCGACCATCGCCGCACGGATCGCCGCCGAGATACCGGCCTGGCGTTACGAGGACGGGTGGATTCGCCGCACCTACAAGACTGCCAGCTGGAAGAGCACGCTGATGGTGATCAACACCGTCGGACACCTCGCCGAGGCGGCGTGGCATCACCCCGACCTCACCGCCTCCTACGCCTGGGTCGAGGTGCGGCTGATGAACCATGCCGCCAAAGGCATCACCGACAAGGACTTTGCGCTGGCCCGCAAGATCGAGGAGGTCGTCTCCTGGCAGCCGGGCCTCGAAGGCGCCGGCCTGGAGGGCACGCCGACGGACCCGCGCTTCGCCTACGTGAAGTACGACAAGTAGGGCGTTCCCTAACGACACCCTCACGGCGTCGCGCGGCCTAACCGCTCGATTCCTCACGGTCGCGGCCCGATCTTGGCGGTGCGGTCCCATCCCCGGGACCGCGCCAGCCCCGCGTGAGACCATGCCGAACCTGTCGATCGCCGCCGTCCCGTCGCCCGCCCGCCCAGCCGCCGCGGGAGCACCCGGCCTCAGCTTCACCATCGGGCAGGATGTGAGCGGCTGTTGGGTCGCGCTGGAGAGCCGCGGCATCGCTGGCGGGCTGTTCCGGAACCGCGACGACGCGATCCACTATGCCGGGGTCGAGATTCGCAACGGCGCCGGCGAGATACGCTTCGCCACCGGGCCGGTCGCCTTCAGGATCGGCCGCTGAGGTGCGCTGCGGTCACGGGGCGTTCTTCACCCGGCGGCACTCGGTCTTGAGGTAGGAGGTCTTGCCGATCTCGTCGCGCAAATCCGTGCGGGCGATGATCTCCTGCCAGCCGTTGGTGCAGCCGAGCTCGTTCGCGACGCGGACCTTGCGCACCTCCAGGGCCTTGTCGTCGGTGCAGGCTTCCTGCGCGATCGAGTTGGCGCAGACGAGGACGACGGCGAGGAAGGTGTTCACGGACAAGGTTCTCCCGCGGATGGACGTGGCAGCCTTACGCGCGAACCGCGCACGAGGTTTCGCGCCGGGCGCGTCGTCCGCGGTCGTCGCTCAGGCCGGGCTTCGCGCCAGCGTGACGACGCGGTCGGCGGCGTAGGTCGCGCCCTCGACCGGGTTCGCCACCCAGCGGCAGCGGCCGATCGCCATGTCGTGCCCCGCATGGAAATGACCGGACACCCACAGGTCGGGTCGCGCCGCGTCGTCGAGGTCGTCGAGCACCGTCGTCGCGTAGAAGGCCGGCACCCACCACGGCACCCCCGGTGCGTCGCGGAAGGCGTCGGCCGCACGCGGGCTCGGCGGATGGTGCGTCACCGCCACCGTCGGCCCGTGGAAGGGCTGTGCCAGGGTCGCCAGCAGCTCGGCCCGCTCCGCCGCGTGCGCCGCCATCGCGTCGGGGGGAAGCCAGACCGTGCCGTCCGCCTTGCGGATCGAGCCGCGATACTCCCGCGAGCCGGTGATCGGGTCGGTCATGCGGTCGGCCGCGTAGGCCACCGGGTCGGCCGGGCGGTCGGGGGCGTCCGGCCCGAGCCAGCGCCCCGCCAGCGACCAGTCGCTCCACAGGGTCGCGCCGACGAACCGGACCCCGTCGAGGAGGCAGGCGCCGCCGTGCCGAAGCAGGTGGATGCGGGCGCCGCCTTCGTTCAGGCGCGCGACCTCGGCCGCGAGCGCGGCGAGGAGCTCGGGCGCAGTGCGCCCGTCGCCGGTCGGCGCGTAATGCTCGTGGTTGCCCGGCACGAGGACGACCGGCCTGCCTCCGGCCAGCGCCAGCACGGCGGCGAGCCCGCGCTCGGGGTGTCCTTCGTACAGGTCGCCGGCGCAGACCATGACGTCGAACGGCCCGCTCGGCGGGGCGATCAGGTCGAGGCGGCGGCGCTCGAGGTGGAGGTCGGAGATCGGGAAGATTCTCACGGGGTCCGTCCTGCGTCGTGCGCGGCGCGGCGCTCGGCGGCGGCCGCGCGAAGGATGTCGCCGGCCGAATCCGCGTTGAGGATGGCGATGCCGGCCGCCGCGATCAGGTCGGGCCAGGGCGAGGGCTGGAACGCGGTGACGAGGCCGGCGGCGATGATCGCGAGGTTGGCGTAGGCGTCGTTCCGGGCGGATAGCCAGGCGGCACGCGTCAGGCTGCCTGCGCCGTCGCGGTGGCGCGACAGCATCAGGGCGCAGGTGAGGTTCACTGCGAGCGCCCCGAGCCCGGTCAGCGTCAGCGGAAGCGGCGCCGGCGCGCTCATGTCCGAGACCTTCTCGTAGGCCGCGTAGGCGGTGGCCAGCGCCGGCACCATCAGGATGCCGGCCATCGCCGTGCCGAGGCGCGCGCGGTTGGCCGCGCTCCAGCCGAGGCCTGCGAAGATCAGCAGGTTGATCGCCGCATCCTCCAGGAAGTCGAGGCTGTCGGCGATCAGCGCCACCGAGCCGATCGCCAGCGCCACCGCGATCTCGATGCCGAAATAGCCGAGGTTCAGGCCCGCGACGCGCAGGACGACGGTGCGGAGCGGGGGAGAGGCGGCAGATTCCACGCGGGCGACGGTGTCCGTTACGGGGCGGGCCGCCTCTTCGCCCACCCGGTGCCTGCTGTCGAGCCGCCCTTACGCGTTTCGTCCGGCTGGATTCGGAGGCCGTCCTGTGCGAGGCGGGTCGGCCATCGGACCGAATCCGTTCGGCCGGAACGAGGAGTCTCAGATGTTGCCCGAATTGCGCGTTCTCTACTTCGAGGACCTCGAAGTCGGGCTCTCGGAGACCCTCTCGAAGACGATCGCCTCCTCCGACGTGGTCGGGTTCGCCGAGATCACCGGCGACCGCAACCCGATCCACCTGTCCGAGCACTTCGCGGCGCGCACGCCGTTCGGCACCCGCATCGCCCACGGCCTCTACACCGCCGGGCTGATCTCGGCCGTGCTCGGCACCCGCCTCCCCGGCCCCGGCGCGGTCTACATCAGCCAGACCTTGAACTTCCGTGCGCCCGTGCGCATCGGCGACACCGTCGACGTCACCGTCGAGGTGGCCGAGCTGGTGCCCGAGCGGCGCCGCGCCCGCCTCAAGTGCACCTGCGCGGTGGCCGGCGAGGTCGTGCTCGACGGCGAGGCCCTGGTGAAGGTGCCGACCAAGGCCGAGGCCGACCCGCTGGCGGTCCGCATGGGCGGCCGCCCGCCGGCGTGAGCGGTTCCCGGTGCTCGGGCGCATGATGTCTCCTTGCGATCGTGACCTTCCGGCATGATCCAGATCTCCGACCCGGCCGATCCGCGCATCGCCCCCTACGCGGCGATGCGCGAGCGCGACCTCGTCGGGCGCGCCGGGCGCTTCATCGTCGAGGGCGAGGTGACGCTGCGGCTGATGCTGTCGCCCCGCGCCCGCTTCCGCACCGAATCGATCCTGCTGCTGCCCGAGCGCGTCGCCGGGCTCGCGGCCGCGATCGAGGCTTGTCCCGATCGGCCGCCGGTCTACGTCGCCGACCGCGCCGTGATGAGCGCGGTGGCGGGGTTCCCGATCCATCGCGGCGTGCTGGCCGTCGGAATTCGCGGCTACGACGCGGGCGCCGAGGTGCTCGTTCCGCAGGCGGCCGCCCCGGCTTTGGTCGTAGGCCTGGCCGGCTTGACCAACCACGACAACGTCGGCGGCCTGTTCCGCAACGCCGCCGCCTTCGGCGCCGACGCGGTGCTGCTCGACGCTGGCACCTGCGATCCGCTCTACCGCAAGGCGATCCGCGTCTCGGCCGGCGCCGCCCTCACCGTCCCCTTCGCCCGCCTCGATCCCGGCGTCGACTGGTTCGCGACGGCCGCCGCCCTCGGCCTGGAACCGCTCGCGTTGAGCCCGTCCGGCGCCGAGGATGTCGCCGACCTCGCGCCGCCGTCGCGTGCGCTGCTCATCCTCGGAACCGAAGGCCCCGGACTGCCGGCCTCGGTGCTGGCGCGGATGCGCGGGCTGCGCATCGCTATGGCCCCCGGCTTCGATTCGCTCAACGTCGCCACCGCAGGCGCGATCGCGCTGCATCGCCTCGCGTGCGGGCTCCGCACTGCGCGCGACAATGAGCACCCATTGCCTTGACCCCGCAGCGAGCTAGCTTGACCGCACGGTGGAGCGGGCGGCAGCCCGTCGTCCGCCGGGAAGTTCGGATCGGGGAGTCGGGCGCGTTGCTTCAATCACGTGAGGGCCTGCGGACGTTGTCCGGGCGCCGGGTCGTCGTCGTCGGTGCGGGGCCCGGCGGTCTCGCCACGGCCCTGTTGCTGGCGCGCGCCGGCCTTCAGGTCACGCTGATCGAGAAGGACGGGCAGGTCGGCGGCCGGACCAAGACGGTGTCGGCGCCCGGCGGCTACAAGTTCGACATCGGCCCGACCTTCTTCCTTTATCCCCAGATTCTCGCCGACATCTTCGATAGTTGCGGCGAGCGGCTTGAGGATCACGTCAAGCTCGAGCGGCTCGATCCTCAGTACCATCTCGTCTTCGAGGCGGGCGGCGAGATCCGCGCCACCGGCGACATGGACCGGCTGGAGGCCGAGGTCGCGCGCATCGCCCCGGAAGACGCCAAGAACGTCAAGCAATTCTTCGCCGACAACCGCGTCAAGCTGAAGTTCTTCAAGCCGGTGCTGGAGCAGGCGTTCCACACCCTGCGCAGCATGGCGAGTCCGGGGATGCTGCGGGCGCTGCCGCACCTCCATCCCGGCCGCAGCGTCGACCGCGACCTGCAGCGCTACTTCAAGGACCCGCGGGTCCGCCTCGCCTTCGCGTTCCAGACCAAGTACCTCGGCATGTCGCCGTTTAGGTGCCCGAGCCTGTTCACGATCCTCTCGTTCCTCGAATACGAGCACGGGGTCTACCATCCGGTCGGCGGGTGCGGCGCGATCTCGGAGGCGATGGCGGGCCTGTGCCGCCGCATGGGCGTCGACATCCGCCTCGGCACCTCGGTTGAGCGCGTCACCTTCGACGGCAAGCGCGCCGACGGCGTGATCGTGGACGGCGAGCGGATCGCGGCGGACGCCGTGGTGATCAACGGCGACTTCGCACGGGTGATCCAGGACCTCGTCCCGGAGGAGCACCGCCCGCGCTGGCGCGACCGGAAGATCGAGAAGGCGCGCCTGTCGTGCTCGACCTTCATGATGTACCTCGGTATCGAGGGGAAAGTGCTCGACAGCCTCGGGCACCACACCATCCTCCTGGCGGAGGATTACGCGCGCAACATCCGCGAGATCACCGACGGCATCCTGCCGATGCAGCCCTCGGTCTACGTGCAGCATGCCGGCTACACCGACGGCGGCATGGCGCCCCCCGGGCACACCGCCCTCTACGTCCTCGTGCCGGTGCCGAACCTGAAGGCCGGGATCGACTGGCCCGCCACCCGCGCGACCTACCGCGCCCTGGTGCTGGAGCGCCTGAAGCTCCTCGGCCTCGACGACGTCGAGAGCCGCATTCGCTTCGAGCGCATCGTCGACCCGGTCGAGTGGCAGGACAACTTCTCGGTGTACGAGGGGGCCACGTTCAACCTTGCGCACGATTTGATGCAGATGTTGTACTTCCGCCCGCACAACCGCTTCGGGCCGGGCTTGTACCTCGTCGGCGGCGGCACGCATCCGGGCTCGGGCCTGCCGGTGATCTACGAGGGCGCGCGCATCTCCGCGCGCCTGCTGATCGAGGAGTTGGCCGGCGCCCGCGTCGCCGAGACCTCCGGCGTGCCCGAGACCGCCGCGCTGGCCACCGGCGGCGAGACCTCGTGAGGTTGGGCGGGCGCCGCACCCTCCGCACGTCGCTCTCGACTCCCCCATCCGCCTGGGCGCTCGGTCGGATGGCGGCGGCCCTTTTCGCGGTTCTGTTCGCCTTGCCGGCGGCGGCGGCTACCGTCGAGGTCGTGGTGGAGGGCGCCGACCCGGGCGCCTCGGTCTCCGTCGCCCTGTGCCAGGGCGGGCTGTCGGAGGAGGCGTGCAGCGCCGGGCAGGAGACCACTGCGCGCGGCGGCGCGGTCACCGTGGTGTTCCGCGACGTGACGGCCGGCCGCTACGCGGTCGCCGCGTTCGAGGACGTGAACGGCAACCGCCGGCTCGACCGGACCGGCCTCGGCCTGCCCACGGAACCCTACGGCTTCTCCGGCGGCGCCGGGCTCAAGGCCCGCCCGACCTTCGCCGAGGCCGCCTTCGACCTGCGCGAGCCCGGGTCCGCCCTGCGGGTCCGCCTCGCCCGCGCCCTGCCCCGACGCTGAGGCGCGCCGTGACGGAGCCTCTCGTCCGCGTCGCGGGCGCCGCCCTCGCCTATCGCGACCGCCGCGTGCTCGACGCCGTCGATCTCGTCCTCGACGCGGGCGAGATCCTGGCGCTGCTCGGGCCGAACGGCGCCGGCAAGACCTCGCTGATGCGCCTGATCGCCGGGCGCCTCGCGCCGCAGGCCGGGACGGTCCGGGTCGGCGGGCAGGATCCGTTCCGGGTCCGCGCCGCGCGGCGCGGAATCGGCTGGGTGCCGCAGGAGATCGCGCTCTATCCCCGCCTCACCGTCGCCGAGAACCTCGGCGTGTTCGCCCAGCTCGTCGGCCTCGGCCGGCGTGAGCGGGCGGGGGCCGTGGCCGAGGCCATGGCGCTCACCGACGTCGCCGAGGCGGCGGGACGCCCGGTCGGGCTGCTGTCCGGCGGCTACCAGCGCCGGGTGAACATCGCCGCGAGCCTGATGTGCAAGCCGGGCCTGGTGCTCCTCGACGAGCCGACGCAAGGCGTGGACCTGACGGCGCGGGCCGCGATCCACGCCGTGCTCGGCCGCCTGCGCCAGGAGGGCACCGCGATCCTGATCGCCACCCACGACTTCGCCGAGGCCGAGCGCCTGGCCGACCGCGCCGCCTTCATGGCCGCCGGCCGCATCGTTCGCGAAGGCACGCTCGCCGACATGCTGGCCGAGCTTCGCCAAGGCGTCCCCGAGCGCGAGGTCGCCCTGACCCTCCCCGCCGGGCCGGCGGCCGACCAGGCCCTGCGGCATGCCGGGTTCGCGCCCTCGCACAGCCCGCTGGTCTGGCGCGCCGCCCCCGGCGTCGGCCGCGTCCTCGACGGCGCGGACCTGCTCGACGCGCTGCGCGCGCAGGCGGTGCCGGCCTGCGAGGTCCGCGTGCGGGCGCCCGGCCTCGAGGCGCTCTATCTCGACGCGCTGGCCGGCGACCCCGCGGCCCTGCGCGCGGCCGGGGCTGGCCGATGATCGGCGCCGCCTTCCGCGTGATGTGGATCAGCCTGATCCGCGACCGCGCCGCCCTGACGATGGCCTTCGTGCTGCCGACCGTGATCTTCGTGATCTTCGCGGCGATCTTCTCGGGCGCGATCGGAGACCGCATCCGCATCCATCTCGGGCTGGCCGACCTCGCCGGCACCGCCACCACCGAGCGGCTGATGAAGGCCCTGGAGGCCGACCCGTCGCTCCGCGTCACCCGCCTGCCCGAGCGGGACCTGCCGGGCGTCGTCGCGGCGGTGCGCCGCGGCGAGGTCGACGTGGCGCTGGCGATCCGCGGCGACCTGTCCGCGCCGGCCGCCGGAGCGGCGGCGGAGCAGCCGGTGGTGCTGGTCGAGAGCCCGGCCAAGGCGCTGGCGACCCCGATCGCGCTGGGCCAGCTCCAGCGCGTGCTGAACGAGGCGCTGCCCGACGTGGTGCTGTCGCGGGTCGTCGCCGACGTCGAGCGCAGCGGCAAGATCGGCGCCGACGAGCGCGCCTTCCTCGACCAGGCCTTCGCCGAGCAGCGCGCCAAGAAGGAACCGTTCAGTTTCGCCTCCCTGGTGGAGCGGCGCAGCACCGCGGCCGGCGCCGCCAACGAGCGGGTGCGCTACTATGCCGGCGCGATCACCGCGGTGTTCCTGCTGTTCGCCGCGATGCAGGGGGCGATGTCGCTCACCGAGGAGCGCGCCACCGGCCTCGCCGACCGGCTGATGGCCGGTCCGGGCGGGCTCGCGGTGATCGTGCTCGGCAAGTTCGCGTTCCTCACCCTCCAGGGCGTCGCCCAGGCCGGGCTGATCTTCGCGGCCGCGGCCCTGTTCTACGGCGTCGAGATCGGGCCGCACTGGCCGGCCTTCCTCGTCACCTGCGTCCTGGTCTCGGCGATGGCGGCCGGGCTGGCGCTCGCCGCCTGCGCCGCCGCCGCGACCCGCCAGCAGGCCCACCTCGCCTCGACCTTCGGCGTGCTGCTGCTCTCGGCGGTGGGCGGCAGCATGGTGCCGCGCTTCCTGATGCCGCCCTGGCTGCAGCAGGCGGGCTGGTTCACCCCGAACGCCTGGGCGATCGAGGCCTACCAGGGTGCGTTGGGCGACGGCGCCGGCGCGGCGCTGGCGGCCTGGGGCGTGCTGTTCGCGATCGGCTTCGCGGGGCTTGGCGCCGCGCTCCTTCTCGTTTCGCGGCGGACAGCATGACGGACCGTCCGGCGCGACCCGGTGGCGCGTTGACCGCCGGTCCGTTCTGCCTAGCTTCTATCAAGCGGACGCCGTCGTCGCGGGCGTGCCGGGAGTATCGATCGTCATGAGCCAGGATTCCACGGTCGCCGTCGTCGGCAGCGGGCTCGGCGGCCTCGCAGCCGCCTGCGTGAGCGCGGCGCGCGGACACCGGGTCACGGTCTACGACAAGAACGACTGGCTCGGCGGCAAGGCGGCGGTGCTGCACGAGGGCGGCTTCCGGTTCGACATGGGGCCGACGATCCTCACCGTGCCCCGCGTGCTGGAGCGCATCTTCGCCGAGGCCGGCCGCAACCTGCACGACTATCTCGACCTGCGCCGGCTCGACCCGCAATGGCGCTGCTTCTTCGACGACGGCACCCGCATCGACCTGATGCAGGACGTCGCCCGCATGGCCGCCGACATGGATCGCTTCGCCCCCGGCAGCGGTGCGGGCGAGGGCTACCGGAAGTTCCTCGACGTCTCCGAGAACCTGCACGGCATCTCGGAGAAGTTCTTCTTCTGGAAGCCGGTCGAGGACCTGTTCGACACCATCAACATCCGCGCCAATCTCAACCCCGGCACGCTGCGCGACGTGCTCGCGCTGCGTATGCACGCCTCGGTGGCGAGCACGATCCGCGGCAAGGTCAAGGACGCCCGCCTGGCTCAGATGCTCGACCACTTCGTGCAGTATGTCGGCTCCTCGCCCTACGGCGCGCCGGCGGTCCTCTGCGCCATCGCCCACATGCAGACGGCGGAAGGGGTCTGGTACCCGATGGGCGGCACCCGCGCCGTCGCCGAGGCGCTGGCCAAGCTCGCCACCGAACTCGGCGCGACGCTGAAGCCGGGTGAGGAAGTCCTGGGCCTCGACGTGTCGGCCGGCGCCGTGAAGGGCGTGCGGACCAAGTCCGGTTCCACCGCCTACGATGCGGTGATCTCCAACATGGATTCGGTGCGAACCTACACGGAGCTGGTCGGCGGCGACGCCGGCAAGGCTTACGCCAAGAAGAACCCCGAGCCGGCCTGCTCCGGCGTCGTGCTCTATCTCGGTCTGAACAAGCGCTACGAGCACCTGAACCACCACGATTTCATCTTCTCCAAGGACCCGGAGGAGGAGTTCGACTGGATCTACCGCAAGGGCGAGCCGGCCCCGGACCCGACCGCCTACCTGGCGGCGCCCTCCTCCACCGACCCGTCGGTGGCACCCGACGGCGGCGAGGCGCTCTACGTGCTGGTGCACACGCCGTACATGCGCCCACACCACGACTGGAAGACGATGTTCCCGGCCTACCGGCAGGTGATCCTGGACAAGCTCAAGCGCACCGCCGGCATGCCTGACCTCGAGGAGCGCATCGTCGTCGAGCGCCATCTCACGCCGCAGGATATCCACGAGCGCTACCACGTGCTCAACGGCGCGATCTACGGGCTGGCCTCCCACGGCAAGGTGATGGGCGCGTTCAAGCCCGGCAACCGCTCGCGGCAGGTGCGCAACCTCTACCTCGCCGGCGGCGCAGCCCACCCCGGCCCCGGCATGCCGATGGTGATGATGTCGGGCTGGATCGCCGCCGACGCGCACGATGCCGACGCCCGCGGGCAGCTCAGCGAATCCGCGTGACCGGCGGGACGGCACTCGGCGCTCCGGTCGGGGCCTGAGCGCATGGCCGACGCGCCCGATCGCAGCCGCCGGTTCCGGGCGCCGCCGCCGGCCTCGCCGGTGGTGTGGCGGTTCATGGTCGCCTACTTCGACCGCTTCCTCCGGCGGCGGATGAACGCCCTGCGCCTTGCGCGCTGGGGCCTGCCGCCGGACCTCGGCCCGGGGCCGGTGGTGGTCTACTGCAACCATCCGGCCTGGTGGGACGCGGCGGTGATCATCCTGCTCGCCGGGCGGCTCTTCCCCGAGCGGTCGAGCTATGCGCCCTTCGACGCGCGGATGCTGGAACGCTACGGCGTCTTCCGCCGCATGGGCGCCTTCGGCGTCGACCTCGACACGCCCCGGGGCGCGGCGCAGTTCATGGCCGCCTCGCGCGAGATCCTGGCCCGGCCGGCGAGTGTCCTCTGGATCACCGCCCAGGGGCGCTTCGCCGACGTGCGCGCGCGGCCCCTCGACCTGCGCGCGGGCGTCGCCCGGCTGGCCGAGATCGCGCCGGACGCGCAGTTCGTGCCACTGGCCCTCGAATACGCGTTCTGGGACGAGAGCGGCGCGGAGGCCTGCGCGGCCTTCGGCGCGCCGGTCTCGGGCCGTGTCCTGGCCGCCCTGCCGCGGGGCGAGCGCCTGGCACGGCTGGAAGCCGACCTCACCGCAATCCTCGACCGCCTGAGCGCCGACGTGGTCGCCCGCGACCCGACACGGTTCCGCGACCTCGTCTCGGGACGCCAGGGCGTCGGCGGCCTGTACGACGGCTGGCGCCGGCTGGCGGCGACCCTGCGCGGGCGACGCTTCGAGCCCGGTCACCGGGCGGCGGGCGGCAACCCCGAGTCGCAGCTTCGGTCGCAAATCCAACCGCATATGCAGTCTCAATCGCAGTTGCACTCTCACTTGCCGTCGCAATCTCAGCCCCCCCCCGAGGACGCGCGTCGCTGATGGCCGACCCTCTGCTCCTCGTCCTCGCGATCCTGGCGCTGGCGGCCGCCCTCCTCCCGGCGGTGCTTGCGGCGATGAACCTGACGCTGCTGCGCACGCCGGAGCCCGAGCCCGAGCCCGGCGAGGCGGGCCTCGTCTCGATCCTGATCCCGGCGCGCAACGAGGCCGGCCACATCGCCGAGACCGTGCGCGCGGCGCTCGCCAGCGTCGGCGTCGCGATCGAGGTGTTGGTCGGCGACGACCACTCGACCGACGCCACCGCCGCGATCGTCGCCGGCCTCGCATTGGCCGAGCCGCGCCTGCGCCTCGTGCCGGTGCCGCCCCTGCCCGAGGGCTGGACCGGCAAGAACCACGCCTGCGCGCACCTGGCCGGCGAAGCGCGCGGCGTGCACCTGCTGTTCGTCGACGCCGACGTGCGGCTGAAGCCGATCGCGGCGGCGGGCCTCGTCGCCCACGCCCGCCGCAGCGGATCGGGGCTCGTCAGCGCCGTGCCGCGGCAGGTCATGGGGACGCTGGGCGAGAAATTCACCGTGCCGATGATCAACTTCCTGCTCGTCGGCTACCTTCCGGTGGCGATGATGCGCGCCTCGATGCGGCCGGCTTTGGGCGCGGCCTGCGGGCAGATGCTGCTGATCGGGCGCGACGCCTACGCGGCCGTCGGCGGCCACGGCGCCATCCGCCGCTTCCTGCACGACGGGGTGAAGCTGCCCCGCCTGCTGCGCGCCGCCGGCCACCGCACCGACCTCGTCGCGGGCCATGCGCTGGCCGACTGCCGGATGTACACCGGCTTTCCGCAGTGCTGGGCCGGCTTCTCCAAGAACGCCCACGAGGGCATGGCGACGCCGGTGGCGCTGCCGGTCTGGACCGCGCTGCTGGGCCTCGGCCACGTGATGCCGGCCCTGCTCGTGCTCGCCGGGTTGCTGGTGGGCCTCTCCGGCGCGACCTGGTTCCTGGCGCTCGCCGCGCTCGCCGTCTCGCTCGCGACCCGTGCCGCCATCACCCTGGTGACGGACGAGCCGGCCGCCACCATCCCGCTCCACCCGGCGGCGGTGGTCGTCGCGCTGGCGATCCAGTGGAACGTGCTGCTGCGCCGCAAACGCGCCGGCGCGGCCGTCTGGAAGGGCCGCAGCTATCCGACCGGCGGAGCCTGAGCGAAGTCCAAATCCGCCATCCCGAAGGGATCAATCGGATTGGGTATCGGTCTCGGCGAGTATCCAGGCCGTCGTGTCCGGGTCGGCGTCCGTGACGGGCAGATGCAGGATGATCGGCGTCTCGTAAGGGTGGCGCGCCTTCAGCGCCGCCGCCAAGGTCTCCGAGAGGCCGGTGCGCGTCTTAACGACCGCGACGACCTCGTCGGCGTGCGCGACCGCGCCCTTCCAGGCGTAGACCGAGCGCATCCCGGGCAGCACGTTGACGCAAGCCGCGAGCCTGTCGCGCACCAGCGTCTCGCCGACCGCGAGCGCCGTCTCGGCATCGGGGAAGGTGGTATAGACGAGGAGCGGACGCTCCATGCTATGGCTCTCCCGACGGCGAAGGCGGCAGGCGCTCGATCGAGCCCGGCGCCGGCCCCGCGTCAACTGAGGTGGTCCCGGGTCCCGCATGCCGCGCTTCCACAAGGTCGCCTTCGTCGCGAGCCCGACGCCCGACGCCCGCGAGGCGGCCGCCGCCCTGATGCGGCGCTACGACCACGTCGCGCCGGAAGAAGCGGACGTGGTGGTGGCGCTGGGCGGCGACGGCCTGATGCTGCAGGTGCTTCACCGCTTCATGGACGCGAAGAAGCCGATCTACGGCATGAACCGCGGCACCGTCGGCTTCCTGATGAACGAGTTCCGCGAGGACACGCTGCTGGAGCGCCTGGAGGCGGCCCATCGCAGCGTCGTCCACCCGCTGCTGATGGAGGCGCACGACACCGAGGGGCGCAGCCACCGCGCCCGCTCGATCAACGAGGTCTACCTGCTGCGGCAGACCCACCAGACTGCCAAGCTCAAGATCTCCGTCGACGGGCAGGTGCGGCTGCCCGAGCTGATCGCCGACGGGGTGCTGGCCGCGACGGCGGCGGGCTCCACCGCCTACAACCTGTCGGTGGGCGGCCCGATCCTGCCGCTGAACGCCAAGCTCCTGGCGTTGACCCCGATCTCGGCGTTCCGGCCCCGGCGCTGGCGCGGCGCCCTGCTGCCGGACCACGCCCACATCCGCATCGAGGTGCTCGACGCCGAGCACCGGCCCGTCGCGGCGGTGGCCGACCACACCGAGTTCCGCCGGGTGTCGATGGTGGACACCTGGCTCGACCGCGAGACCCACCTCGTGCTCCTGCACGACCCCGGCCACAGCCTCGACGAGCGCATCCTGCGCGAGCAGTTCGGCTGATCCTGCTCACTCTCTTTGCGGTGCGCCATTGTCTTTCGCCGAACCGGCAACCGCTTCGACGGGAAATGCTCTCGGTTACAAACCCGATCAGCTTGGCCGTGTCATTGTCTGCCGGCGACCCATTGCAGAAACTGGGAGCGTCCGCTTGCGGGGCACTTGGTGAAGCAGAAACCTATGGCCAGCATGGGTGGAAATCAGCCCGACCGCTTTCGAGATACGGCTTGCCGATAGCTGCCATCAATGGGTGATGCCACCTCTCAAGCACGACGGACTTCGAAATTTGCGGCCATCAGAGAGATCAGGTAGAATATAGGTCTACTTAGGAGTTATCGAAATGATCAATCGTCACCGCTGAATCGCTAGGTGATACGCCAGCGAAGTGATCCGCCGATTGGACACTATTTCGAGATCATCATGCAACGTTTGAAGAACAAGACGTGCGTCGTCACCGGCGCCGCGCGTGGCATTGGCCGCGCCATCGCAGAGCACTTCCATAGTGAAGGTGCTTTCGTCATCGTTACAGACATCGACGACCTGATAGGAGCGGCAACGGCTACCGAGATCGGATGCCAGTTCGAGCCTCTGGATGTGCGCAAGGAAGCCGATTGGGCGCGATTGGCCAGTATCGTTCCGGTGGTTGATGTCATGGTCAACAACGCAGGCGTGACGGGGTTCGAAAACGGAATGGTCGCCCACGATCCGGAGCATGCCAGTCTGACGGATTGGCAAGCGGTGCATAGTGTCAATCTGGATGGCACCTTTCTCGGATGCCGCTATGCGATCGGCGCGATGAAGGTCAGTGGCACAGGTTCAATCATTAATATTTCGTCGCGCTCCGGGTTGGTAGGCATTCCTCTGGCGGCGGCATACGCCTCTTCCAAAGCAGCGATCCGCAACCATAGCAAAACGGTCGCGCTCTACTGTGCGCAGCAGGGCTGGAAAATCCGCAGCAATTCTATTCACCCCGCTGCTATCCTCACGCCGATCTGGGAACCGATGCTGGGGAGCGGGCCGGAGCGAGAGGCTCGAATGCAGGCACTTGTCGCCGATACGCCCTTAAAGCGCTTTGGGATGCCAAACGAGGTTGCTGCGATTGCTGTTATGCTCGCATCAGACGAAGCAACTTACGTCACCGGAACGGAATTCAACATCGACGGCGGGCTTCTGGCAGGTTCCGCCGCTTCTCCGGGGTGACTGACGTAGGTGCGGCTCTGCTCGCAATTCAATCGCTTGTTTATGACCGGTTAGGAGAAGGTCTGAAGCAACCTCATGCGACGGGGTTGGGTCGGAAAGGGAACGTCCGCTTCAGGGCGAAAGGCCAAAGTCCGCTCACCGCCCTCAGCGGACAATCCCACGGCCAAGCTGAGCGGATTCCCACCCTAAGCCGCCAGATCCCGCCGGACCGCATCGTCGGCGAGCGCCTGGAGCGTCTCCTCGAACACGGCGCGGATTTGCGCGATCTGCCGCGTGCCGGGGATCGCTCGCTCCCCACGTGCCCGCCCCTCGACGGCGGCGAGCAGTCCGACCAGCCGGATCGCTCCGACGTTGGCACTCATCGACTTCAACCCGTGGGCGGCGCTGGCGACGACGGCCGCGTCGCCGTTCGGGATCGCGGCTTCCAAGGCGGCGAGCGCCACCGGTGCCTGCGCCGTGTAGAGGCCGAGTACCCGGGCCAGGAAGGCGCCGTCGCCCATTTCGGCGAGGCCTTCGAGGGTTTCGCGGTCCAAGAGCGCCGGTGCGTCGGGAAGCGCTGGCGCGTCGTCGCGCGTCGGCAGGCCGGCCGTCGGCGTCGCCGCGTCGTCGAACGCTTCGGGCGCCGTCCCCGTGTCCATGCCGGGCGCGTCCGCGGCGACGAAGCGGCCGAGCACCTGCGCGAGCTGGGCCAGGGTGAAGGGTTTGGCCAGCGTCCCGTCCATGTCCGCGTCCTGCCACGCCGTGGCGCCGTCGCCGATCACGTGCGCGGTCATCGCGACGACCGGCAGGCGGGCGGCGCCGGCCTCGGCTTCGCGGCGGCGGATGGCGCGCGTCGCCTCGAACCCGTCGAGGACCGGCATGCTGCCGTCCATCAGGATCAGGTCGAACCGGGCGGCGGCGCTCGCGGCCACCGCCTGCGCCCCGTCCCCGACGGTGATCACGTCGGTCACGCCGCAGCGCGCCAGGGCCTCGACCGCGACCTCCAGGTTCACGGCGCTGTCGTCGGCCACGAGCACGCGGGCGTGGGGGAAGCGCGGCAGGGCGTCTGCGGCCGACGCGGAACGCTGCGTGTTCGCGGCGAACGGGCGGTCGGCGGCAAGCGCCGCCAGCACCGGCCGCCACTCCGCCTGGACCACGGGCCAGCGCAAGACCTCGTCGGCGAGCCCGGCGCGGAGCGCCTGCTGGCCCGCCGGATCGCCCATCGGCGCCACGGCGACCACCCGCAGGGCCGCGTCCGGGCGGCGCCCGCGGACGAGGAGTTCGGCGGCATCGAGGATCCAGGGTGCGCGATCCGCCGCGGTGTCGGCGAGGGGTGCGAGGTCCGCCTCGACGAGGCCCGCCGCCAGCGCGACGCGCGTCGCACCGCCGAGGCCGGCCAGGACGACGCCCGCCGGCGCATGGCCGGCCCGGCGGATCGCCTCGGCCGGCTCCGGTGCCGCGATCGGAATCCGCGCCCAGAAGGTCGAGCCCACGCCGACGCGGCTCTCCAGGCCGACGGTCCCGCCCATCGCCGCGATCAGACGCTCGGCGATCGAGAGGCCGAGGCCGGTGCCGCCGAAGCGGCGGGTGGTGGATTGGTCGGCCTGGGTGAAGGCGGTGAAGACGCCGGCGATCTTGTCCTGCGGGATGCCGATGCCGGTATCCGTGACGGCGATCTCCAGCATCCGGCCGTCGTCGCGGGTGCCCATCCGGACGAGGACGTGGCCGGCTTCCGTGAACTTCAGCGCGTTCGAGACGAAGTTGCTCACCACCTGCCCGAGGCGGACCGGGTCGCCGACCATCGCCGCCGGCACGTCCGCGCCGACCTCCACGGCCAGGTCGAGGCCGCCGTTGCGGGCGCGCTCGCCGAACAGGGTGACGACGGTGTCGGCGATCTCGCGCGGGCTGATCGTGGTGCGCTCCAGCTCGAGCTTGCCGGCCTCGACCTTCGCGAAGTCGAGGATGTCGTTGATGATCGCCAGCAGCGACTGGCCGGAGCGCGCGATCACCTCGGCGTAGCGGCGCTGGCGTGGCGGCAGGTCGGTGGCGGCCAGGAGTTCCGCCATCACCAGCATGCCGTTCATCGGCGTGCGGATCTCGTGGCTCATGGTGGCGAGGAAGGTCGACTTCGCGGCGTTGGCGGCGTCGGCCTGCTCGCGGGCCTCGCTGAGGTCGTGGGTCCGGACGCGGACCTCCTCTTCCAGGCCGGTGCTGTAGGCGGCGAGCTGCCGGTCGCGGACGTTCACCGCGCCAAGCAGGTCGTTGAAGGTCTGCGCCAGCGCGCCGACCTCGTCGTCGGTGGTGACGTCGGCGCGCCGGCTGTAGTCGTGGCGCGAGCGCACGGCGTCCATGGTGCCCGCAAGCGCGGTGAGCGGGCGCGTCACCGCGCGCTGCAGCCGGAGCGAGACCGCCAGGCCGACGAACACAGCGACGAGGCCGGCAAGCAGCGCGTTCAGGGCGACGTCGCCGAGGCGCTCGGCGAGGTCGCCGGTCTCGGCCACGACCACGACCCGGCCGATCGCGCGCTGGTTCTCCAGGACCGGCTCGCCGACCTTCAGCGTCCGCGTCAGCATCAGGGCGAGGAGCGAGGGCCGCTCGGTGGCGTCGAGATCGAGGTCGTCGGCGAGCCGCAGCCCGATGCCCTGCTCGCCCAGGATGCTGCCGTCGGCGCGCAGCAAGGCGGCGTAGACGAGCGAGGGGTTGCGCGCGATCGCGCGAAGGGTGGTGTCGGCGGCGTCCGCGTCGTCGCCGGCGATGGCGCCGGCGCCGCTATGGGCCAGCACGCGCGCCACCGTGCGCAGCGCCTCGCCCTTGTCGGCGGCGTAGCGGTCGACCTCGCGCCAGACCGAGAGCGTCGTCGCGACCAGCAGCGCCACCGCGACCGCGCCGATCACCGCCCAGGCGACCCGGCCCGCGAGGGACCGCCTTGGATCGAGTGCCTTCCAACGCATCGCGCCCCGTACCCTTCCGACCGTGTCGTCCGCCGCCCTCACCGGACGCCGCCGACCTTGAAGCCGATCTTGCCGCCGATCACGCCGCCAAAAGCTGGCATTGCCGTTCGACCTCGGCCCAGCCGGCCAGGAACGCCGCGACGCAGGCCGGGTCGAAATGAGAGCCCGCGTTCTCGGACAGGAGCGCTCGCGCCTTCTCCAGCGGCCACGCCGCCTTGTACGGGCGCTCGGAGACTAGCGCGTCGAACACGTCGGCCACGGCGACGATGCGGCCCGAGAGCGGGATCGCCTCGCCCGCGAGGCCCGCCGGGTAGCCGGTCCCGTCCCAGCGCTCGTGGTGGCTCGCCGCGATCTCGGCGGCGAGCCGCACCACGTTCGAGGTGCTGCCCTCGAGGATGCGGCGGCCGCGCTCGGCGTGCTTCTCCATCTCGCCGCGCTCCTCGACAGAGAGCGCGCCGCGCTTGAGCAGGATCGCGTCGGGTACGCCGATCTTGCCGACGTCGTGCATGGTCGAGGCGAGGCTCAGGAGGCGGCAGTACTCGTCGTCGAACCCGAGGTTTCGCGCGATGATGCCGACATAGGTCGAGACCCGCGCGATGTGGTTGCCGGTGTCGGTGTCGCGGTGCTCGGCCGCGCGCATCAGGAGGTCGATGATCTCGCGCTCCCGGGCCTCGATCACCGACACCGCGGCGGCGACCTCGCGGGCGAGCCACGCCCCGCGGTCCTGCTCCTGGCGGTAGGCGTGGCTGATCTTCATCAGGTTGGTGACGCGCGCCCGGATCTCGGCCGGGTCGAACGGCTTGCCGAGGAAGTCGGTGGCGCCCGCATCGAGCGCCTGCCGGCGGATCGCGCGCTGGTCCATGCTCGTCACCATGACGACCGGCACGTGCGCGAAGCCCTCGACCTCCCGCGCGGCCGCGATGAACTCGATCCCGGTCATCCCCGGCATGTCATAGTCGGTGATGGCGATGCCGATCTGCGCGACGTTGGCGCGCAGGAACTCGAGCGCCGCCAGCGGGCAGGTGAACTCCACCGGCTCGCAATCGGGCACGGGCTTGAGCGCCTGCACCACGAGCAGGTTGTTCAGTTCCGCGTCGTCGAGGATCAAGGCGAGCATGGCGCTCCCTCCCGTTTGCGATGAAGGCGACGGGCCGTCATTGCGTCAGCAGCAGCCGGCCGGAGATCGGGCCGACGCCTTTCGGCACCGGCACGCTCGTTCCGGCGTAGTTCGCGTTGAGGACGAGGTTCGGGCCCTCGTAGAGGTTGATCTGCTGGGCCACGATCACGGTGTAGGCCGACTGGTCGGCCACCGGCTTCGACGAATCGATCACGAGGCGCCCGGCCGGCAGGTAGATCGTGCCGAGCATGGTGCGGGCGTTGTCGCTGATGATGCGGTAGATCCGCACCGGCTTCGTGATCGCGAGCGGCGGCGGCGTCGGGCTGATGAGGTCGCCGAGCAGCGTGTCGACGAGGGCCGTCGGGTCGATGGGAAGCAGGACGCCCCGGTCCTCGGACATCAGCAGGCCGGCCATGACGCCGGTGACCGGCGCCTTGAGGCTGATGGTGGTCTTCTTGTCGAAGACCAGGCCGCCGTTGTTGCCGGTGAAGTAGAACGCCACGTCCTCGCCGATCAGCGTCGCCTTCTTGTCGACGATGAGCGGGCCGTCCTTCATCACGTAGACGCCCGGCTTCAGCGTGACGACGGCGTCGTCGGTGATGTGCAGGCCGGCACAATAGGTGCCGGGCTCAAGCATCATATTCTGCTTGATCGTCTTCATGGCGAGGACGTTGAGCAGGTTCAGCGGAAACGGCAGCGTCATGCAGGGCTCGATCGGCGGCGCGGCGCGGTCCTTCAGAGGGTCCTCGATCACCGGGCATCCGGTCTGCGGCGTCGGGCTGAAGTTCGCGCGCACCCCGAGATAGCCGCCGGCCGAGCAGATCGTCTGCGCCTTGGCCATCGCGTTCGCTTGGCCCACCATTCCCGTTCCCGAGGCGGAATTCGAGTAGAGGGCGCAATCGGTGGCGGTGACCTGCGCGCTCTTCTGCAGGTTGAACGCGCCGGCCGCGTAGGAGTCGAGCGCCAGCATGCATAGGCGCATCCGGCCGACGACGCTCGCCTGCGCCTTCACCGCGAGCTTGGCGGCGGGCAGGCCGACGAAGCTGCCGAAGGACAGCTTGTAGGTCTCGGAGGCGGCCACCGTGACGTTGGTCTTGTCGGGCGCGACGGTGACCGCGACGGTCAAAGGCCGGTCGGACGGCGACTTCGCCTCGGACCGGACCGTCTGCTCGGTGATGCCGGTCACCGCGGCGGTGTTCGACAGGGCGAGCTTGAGGGCGTTGCCGCCGGCCAGCGCCCCGGCGTCGGCGGCCGCCTGCAGCTGGGATCGCCGGGCGGCCAGGCGCGCATAGTCGACGCCGCCGCCGACGAGGCCGAGCAGCACCGTCGCGACCAGGCCGAAGATGAGGGCGACGGCGCCGCTTCGGTCGGCTCCGAACGACCGGATGCGGGATGCCACGAACCCGAACCCGTGGCTCGACGCTTGCCCCGCTCGACGCCCGCTTTCCATCCCGACCGCCTCCTCGGCCCATCATGAACCCCGGGTCTACAGAGACCGGATTAATGAATGGCCCTGATCGTCCGGCCGAATTCCGCACAGGACGCGCCGAACCGCGAAGGATGCCGCGATCAGGAAACAACGAGCGGTTGTTTCGAGAGGCGTAGACCAGCATCGCGTTGCCGTACGCGGTGACGAGCTTATAAAATTGCACGCTCAGGTAGAGTTTTTGCGCGAGATTTTGGCGCGATCCGGCGTCGGACGCTCTAGGACGGCGTGGTATCTAAAACTCAGAGTTGTATAACCGGCGTTACTCGGATGCGCACCGGGCGGATGTCGATTCTTCCGGTCGATCACAGAAATTTTAAAGCACTCGGCCTCTAGACTGCCGTCCACCCAGGGCTGGGCCGTGCCGACGATCGGTGGTCCGTGCCCCTTCAGGCTATCGATGCGCCGGACGATCCAGATACGCCGTGAGCTGCCGGACGACCGAAACGGACTCCCCGGCGCGATCGTCGCCTGGGCGACGGGTCTGCCGGCGCGCCTTCGTTCGGCATCCGGCAAGGGCGGACGCCACCCGCGGTTGCTGGCCGACCGGCGCGGCGTCGCCGGCGTCGAGTTCGCGATGCTGGCGCTGCCGTTCTTCGCCCTCCTCGGCGTCGTCGCCGAATCCGGCGTGGTCGTGCTCGCGCAGCAGACCCTCGACGTCTCGGTCGACCGGGCGTCGCGCCTGCTTCGCACCGGCGAGTTCCAGGACCGCGCCGACGGGTCCGATCCGAGCCAGCGCCTGCGGCAGCTGATGTGCGGCAATTCCAGCCTGTTCTTCGCCTGCCGCGAGGTCCGCCTCGACGTGACGCGCGCCGCGAGCTTCAAGGGCTCGCAGGTGGCCGAGCCCTACGACACGCAGACCAAGACCGTGGC
The DNA here is from genome assembly GCF_008039475.1 of Methylobacterium sp. WL12. Lineage (NCBI taxonomy): Bacteria > Pseudomonadati > Pseudomonadota > Alphaproteobacteria > Hyphomicrobiales > Methylobacteriaceae > Methylobacterium > Methylobacterium sp. WL12. The sequence goes on from NZ_VRUW01000008.1 coordinate 88,482, forward strand.
CCAGAGCTTCGGGACCCAGTTCCAGTGCCCGGCCGGGGACGACGTGATCGCGATCCGCGCGGCCGTCCCGATCCTGCGGCTGTTCTCGTTCCTCGACTTCACCGGCCGCCGCCTCTCGGACAACCGCCAGCTCCTGGTCTCGACCGTGATCTTCCGGGCGGAGGCCTACGACGCCAAGCCGTGCCAATGACGGCCTGCCGGGGCGGTCTGCGTCGGTTCCTGCGCGCGCGCGGCGGCGTCAGCGGCGTCGAGTTCGCCCTCGTCGCCCCGATCCTGCTCCTGATGTTCATGGCCTCGATCGAGCTGCCGCGGGCGTTCACCACCGCCCGCCGGGCCTCGCTCGCGGCGACGACCATGGCCGACCTGATCTCGCGGGACGACGTGACCGACGTCGCCGAGGTCTACGCCGCCGCCCAGGCGGTCACGAGCCCCTACGACCTCGCCCGCGCCGGGATCGTGCTCACCGCGGGGGGCGTCTACCTCGACGGGCTGACCCCCGTGGCGAAGGTCTGCTCCAGCGTCGCGCGCAACGACCCGCCCCGGTCGGCGGGCTCGACGATCGGACCAGCCCCGCCCGGCACCGCGAGCCCCGGGGACCGGCTGGTGATAGCGGAGATGCGCCTGCCCTACACCGCCGTGTTCAGCGTCTTCCCCGTCCTCAAGAACTGGACCTTCGTGGTGCGCAAGACCTGGCCGGTGCGGACCGGAAAGGCCTATCTCGGCCGCGAGGAGGTCGTGCTCCCCGGCGGGAAGCCCTGCGCGGTGTTCTGAACGGGGTTTTTGCCGGCGCGGTCATCCCGCGTCGCCGAGCGTCGTGTCGCCGTGATGGTCGAGGCCGGCCCGAAGGAGATCGCCGCCGGGCGCGAACATCGCAGCCCGACGACGGTGCGGATGCGGCACGAACCGGCGACGAAGGCCGGTGTTCGAATGGGTCCGGAAGTCCGCCGTGCTCCCCACCTGGCAAGAGGCAACCGGAACGGGTTCGGCGACTTGAATAGCCCGGGCGCGATGGCGCTCGCCAGGAGCGACGCCAGACATGCCCGGAACCGAGATCCGCCTTGCCCTCGATGCGATCCCGATGGGGGGCATGACGGAGGGGGCGGCCGGGGACGAGAAGGTGCTGTTCGTGCGCGACGCCTCCGGCGTGCGGGCGTTCCAGGCCAAGTGCCCCCACCTCGGTGCGCCGCTGGCCAAGGGCGAGATCTGCGGCGGGCGCCTCTACTGCCCCTGGCACAAGGCCGCCTTCGCGCTGGCCGACGGCACCCTCGAAGAGCCGCCCGCCCTCGATTCCCTGACGCGCTACCCCGTCCGCATCGAGGGTTGCGAGGCCGTCGCCACCCTCACGCCGGAGCCGGCGCCGCGCAAGAGCGTGGCCGCGACCGTGGAGAGCGTGCTCGTCGTCGGCTCGGGCGCCGCAGCCATCGCCTGCGTGAAGACCCTGCGCCGCGAAGGCTATGCAGGCCGCATCACCCTGGTCGGCCGGGAGGCGCACCAGCCCTACGACCGGACCAAACTTTCCAAGCAGTTCCTGGCCAAGCCGACCCCGCCGGACAAGGTGCTGATCGAGCCCGACTTCACGCAGAGCAATCAGGTCGAGCGCGTCACCGAAGAGGTCGTCAAGGTCGATCCCGCCCGGCGCGACGTGACGCTCAAGGACGGCCGGACGCTCACGGCCGACGCGATCCTCGTCGCCACCGGAAGCCGGGCGGTGATGCCGGACTTCCCCGGCCACGACCTCGACGGGGTCTTCACCCTGCGCAGCCTGGACGACGCGGTGCGCGTCAGCGAGGCGGCGGGCGCGGCCAAGACGGTCGTCGTGGTCGGCGCCGGCTTCATCGGCATGGAGGCCGCCGCGTTCCTTACCAAGCGCGGGTTGTCCGTCACGGTTCTAGCCCGCGAGGCGGTTCCCTTCGCCGAGCGCTTCGGCGAGGCGGTGGGCGCGGCGCTGAAGCGGTACCATGCCGGCAACGGCGTCACCTTCGAGACCGGCTCCGTCGCCAGGATCGCCGGCAGCGGCCGCGTCGAAGCGGTCGAGACGGAGGACGGACGGCGCCTTCTGGCCGACATCGTCCTCGTCGGCGCCGGCGCCAAGCCGGAAACCGACATGGTCGCCGGCATCGAGGCCGAAGAGGGCGGCGGGCTCAAGGTCGGCGGCGACCTCAAGCTCGCGGACGGCGTCTGGATCGCGGGCGACATCGCCGCCTTCCCGGAGATGGCGAGCGGCGAGACCGCGCGGATCGAGCATTGGCGCCTGGCGCAGCAGCACGGCACGCACGTGGCCCACGCCATCCTCGGCCGGGGCGGCGCGTTCGCGGGCGCTCCGTTCTTCTGGAGCAACCAGGGCGACAAGCGACTCGATTACGGCGGCTACGCCAAAGCGTTCGACCGGGTCGTCCTGCAGGGCGACGCCGCCGCCCTCGATTTCATCGCCTATTACGTCACCGGCGACCGGGTCACCGCCGCCTGCAGTATCGGTCGCAACGGCGCCTTCACCGCGTTCCTGCACCTGCTCGGCCTCGGGCGTCTGCCCTCGGCGGCCGAGATCGAGGCCGGGGCGGATCTGCCAGCGCTCGCGAAAGAGGCTGCCTAGGATCTGCCTGGTGATCCATCGAGGACGGCGGCGGCAGTGGGCCTGAGCTGCCGCCGCGTCCGTTCCCCGGCGGGCGGCCGCTCGGGCCGGCCAGCCAAGCGGCCCGACGCAGAAGGCCAAAGCCTCGGGAGCGTCGTCGCAAAGCATCCGGCAAGGTGAGGCCCCGGCGGCCGAAGATGCGGGCGCGGTCCTGTTACAATTTTCGACAAATTCGGCGCAAAACCAAGGAAACCGCCCCGCAGGGATCGCTGTTTTTAGGCCATCGCAGCAGAGGAGATGCCAATGCGACTGAAACTTGCTGGCGCAGCCGTCCTTGCCCTCGGTACGATTGCAGCAACAGCCGGCGCCGCCGAGGCGCGCGACGGGTGCGGACCCGGAGGCCATCGCGGTTATTACGGGTATTGCCGTCCCAACGTCGTCTACCGGCCCATCGTCGTGCGCCCGGTCGTCTACGGCTACCGCCGCGTCGGCTGGTACGGCCCGCGGTGGCACCGCTGGGGTGGCTACCGCCACGTCGGCTGGCACCGTCCCTGGGGCTGGCACGGCGGCTACCGCCACGTCGGCTGGCGCCACCGCTGGTAGGGTGGCGCCGGCATGAAACGGGGCGTCCGGCTCGCGCCGGGTGCCCCATTCGAGCATCAGCCTGCATGCGTCGCCCGGCGACCAGCACCCGAAATGTTGCCGGGCGACGGACGCGACCCGCGCAACGCCCCTCGCTCACCCCGGCCCCGATCCCGAACGGCCGGCCGCCCTTGGCGGGTCGTCAAGGATAGCGCACCGGCGGTGGGGAGTCGGGCAGAGGGATGAACTCGGAATCGCCAGGCACGGTGTCGAAGCGCGCGCGGCGCCAGTCTTCCTTGGCCTGCTCGATCCGCTCGGGCCGCGAGGACACGAAGTTCCACCAGAGATGGCGCGGCCCATCCATCGGCTCGCCGCCGAGCACCATGAGGCGGGCGGCTTCCGTCGCGCGGACGCTGATCCGGTCGCCTGGTCGGAAGACCAGGAGCTGGCCCGGACCGAAGGTGTCGCCGGCGATCTCGATCACGCCCGACACCGTGTAGATCGCCCGCTCGTCGTAGGTCGGGTCCAGCGGCAGCGTCGCCCCGGCCTCCAAAGCTGCGTCGGCGTAGACCATCGGGCTCGAGGTCCGCACCGGCGACGCGGCCCCGAACGCCTCGCCGGCGATGACGCGGACCGTCTTGCCCTCGCCGGTCAGCGTCGGCAGGGCTGCGGCGTCGTAATGCTCGAAGGCGGGGGCGCATTCCTCGTCCTTGGCGCTCAGGGCGACCCAGGCCTGGATGCCGAACAGGTTCGAGCCGGATTGCCGCAGGTCGGCCCCCGTCCGCTCGGAATGGGTGATCCCGCGGCCGGCCGTCATCCAGTTGAGCTCGCCAGGGCGGATCGGCAGTTCGGTGCCGAGACTGTCCCGGTGCATGATCTCGCCGTCGAAGAGATAGGTGACGGTCGACAGGCCGATATGCGGGTGCGGTCGCACGTCCATGCCCTTGCCGAGCAGGAATTCGGACGGGCCCATCTGGTCGAAGAACACGAAGGGGCCGACCATCCGGCACTCCGCCGACGGCAAGGCCCGCCGCACCGCGAACGAACCGAGGTCGCGCGAGCGCGGGACGATCAGCGTCTTGATCGCGTCGCAGGTGAAACGATCCCCGGGGATCGGGTCTTCCGCACCGTGCCAGCTCATGATGGATCCCTCCTTCGCGCAATCGTTCGAAGACCGGCGCCTTCGACTCTGGCGTTATGCGGCTTGCCAGCCAGGTCGGAAAGCGAAACGATGGAAACCCATCGTTTCCGGAACCTGCCGCATGCGCTTGCCCGATTTCGAGGCCTGGGCGATCTTCGCCAAGGTCGTGGAGGCCGGCTCCTTCGGCCGCGCCGCCTCCGAACTCGGGTTGTCGAACGCCACGGTGTCGAAGGCGGTGAGCCGGCTGGAGGCCCGCATCGGCGCCCGCCTGTTCCATCGCACCTCGCGCAAGCTCGCGCTGACGGAGGCGGGACGGGCGGCCAAGGACGGCGCCGCGCGCATCCTCGCCGAGGGAGAGGCCGCCGAGGCGGAGGCCCTGGCCGGCGCCTCCGAGCCTCGGGGCCTGGTTCGCCTCGCGGTGCCGATGTCGTTCGGCCTGCTCCACGTCACGCCGCGGCTCCCGGACTTCCTCGCCCGGTACCCGGCCGTCTCGATCGACCTGCACCTGAGCGACGAGGTGGTCGACCTGATCGGCGGCGGGTTCGACATCGGATTGCGCATCGCCGCGCTGCCGGATTCCTCGCTGCGCGCCCGCAAGCTCTGCGCCGTCCGCCGCTCGCTCGTGGCGACGCCGGGCTACCTGGAGCGGCACGGCCGCCCCGAACACCCGGACGACCTCGTCCGGCATGCCTGCCTCGGCTACGCCTACCTGCCGGCCTCCGACCGCTGGCGGTTCACGGACCCGACGGGGACCGAAGCGTCGATCGTGCCGAAGGGGCCGATGCGGGCCAACAACGCGGAGGCCCTGGCGCCGGCCCTGCGCGCCGGCCTCGGCCTGGCGGTGCAGCCGGACTTCATGATCTGGGACGACCTCAAGGCGGGCACCCTGGAGCGCGTGCTGCCCGATTGGGCCCTGCCGCCGATCGCCCTGCACCTCGTCATGCCGCCGGGCGAGTTGCGTCCCGCTCGCGTGACGGTGCTGATCGCCTACCTCGCCCAGGTGCTCTCCACGGCTCCGTGGGCGAGCGCCGACCATCCTTGAGACGCCCGAACCGGACACGCAGGATCGCGGTTGGAGCGGGCTCGGGCATCTTGCCGGCCGGGCACCTTGTCCGGCGGGGCGGCGTGACCGATGCTGCGCCGCACCAGGGCGCGCGGGAGTTGACGACATGGAGACGATCGGCCGGGACCTGAGCGAGATGCAGCGCATCCCCCTCGCGGCGTCGCACATCGCCGCGCTCCACGCTGCCGGCGTCGAGCGGCGTTACCCGGCCGGCACCTTCCTCGTGCGCGCCGGCGAACGGGCCGACCGCTTCGTCTACGTCGAGGCGGGCGAGATCGAAGTGGTGAACCCCTTCACCGGTGCGCGGCACCTGCCCTCCACGCTCGGGCCGACGCAGTTTATGGGCGAGATCGCGTTCCTGAACGGCGGGAACTGGTCGATGCCGATGCGGGCGGTCCAGGACACCACCGTGATCGAGGTGCCGCGGCGGGAGATGCTGCGGCTGATGTCCGAGATCCCCGAGATGTCGGACATCGTCATCACGGTGCTCTCGGCGCGGCGGCGGCGGCAGCTCGACACCCATGACGGCACCCTGGTGCTGATCGGCGAGGACGACGACCGGGCGGTTCGGCGGATCGCCGAGTTCGCCAGCCGCAACCGCCTCCCCTACCGATCCTACGCCCTCGGTAGCCCGGAGGCCGAGGCCGTCGCGGAAAGCTGCGCGACGCGCGCGGACCGGCCGGCGGTGATCTTCGGGCGCGACGTGGTCGTGACGGAGCCGACGCCGGACAAGATCGCCGACCTGCTCGGCCTCAACTACGACCTGATCGACGACGAGGCCTTCGACGTGATCGTCGTCGGCGGCGGCCCGGCCGGCGTGGCGGCGGGCGTCTACGCGGGCGCGGAAGGGCTTCGCGCCCTGGTGGTCGAGGATGTCGCGGTCGGCGGCCAGGCCGGCACGTCGAGCCGCATCGAGAACTACATGGGCTTCCCGACCGGGATCTCCGGCGCCGACCTGGTCTGGCGCGGCGAGGTCCAGGCGATGAAGTTCGGGACGCGGTTCGCGATGCCGCGACGGGTGGCCAAGCTCGAGCGGCTCGAAGACGGCGATTTCTGCGCGACTTTCGAGAACGGGCAGCGCGTCCGCGGGCACGCCGTCGTCGTCGCGACCGGCGTCCAGTACCGGCGCCTGCCGATCGACCGGCTCGAAGCGTTCGAGGGCGCGGGCGTCTACTACGCGGCGACCGACATCGAGGCGCGCTACTGCCGCAACGCCGAGACCGTCGTCATCGGCGGCGGCAACTCCGCGGGACAGGCGGCGATGTTTCTCAGCCGCTCGGCCCGGCACGTCCGCCTCGTGGTGCGCGCGCAATCGCTGGCGGCCTCGATGTCCCAATACCTGTCCAGCCGCCTGGAGGCGGACCCGGCGATCACGATCGAGTACGGCACCGAAGTCAGCGCCCTGCACGGCGACGACCGGCTCGACGCGGTGAGCGTCCGAAACGTGGCGGACGGGACGGTGCGCCTGGTCGTGACCTGCGCCGTGTTCGTCATGGTGGGGGCGGCGCCCAACACGCGCTGGCTCTCGGGCCTCATCGCCCTCGACGACCACGGCTTCGTGCTGACCGGAGAGGCGGTCGGCGCGAACTCGCCGTATGCCACGTCACACGCGGGCATCTTCGCGGTGGGCGACGTCCGCGCCGGCTCGGTCAAGCGCGTCGCCTCGTCCGTGGGCGAAGGATCGGTCGTCATCTCGAAGGTCTGGGACTACGTCCGGCGTTGAGTCGCCCGCGCGCTCAAAGTCGTCGGTGAAGAGCCGCCTGCAACGCGACCGGACGCCGAGGTCCTTCACCCGCCAATTCGATATGGTTTTTGTGCCCGGGACCGACATGACGGCTCATCGAGCGCAGCGAGAAGGCCGTCCGGACGACGACCGGAAGCCGTATGGGCCGATCCAGAGCGCGCGGGCGGGTGCGAAAGCACCGACCTCGCGATCGATGTCCGGGGGGCAGGCCACCTGGCGTTCGTCTCGTTTCCCGAACCGTTTCATCGATTGCGTATGAAGAGGTTGGGACGCAAGCATGCGGCAGGGCGCAAATGCCGATACCGATCAGGCCGGATGGGTCAGGGCGCCGACGTTGCGATAGAGCATGTATCCCGCCACCACGAAGATGACCCCGGCGAAGATCCGGTTGAGCAGCCCCTTGTACGCGGCCAGCCGGCCGGCCAGCCGCATTCCCAAGAAACCACCGGCGAGGCCCCCGGCGATGAACTCGGCGGCCACGATCCAGTCCACGAGTCCGGACAGCGCATAGTTCGCCGCCGTGGCCAGCCCGAAGGCGCCAACCGCCAAAAGCGAGGTGCCGACCGCGTTGATCAGCGGCATCCCCGTCGCGAAGACGAGGCCGGGCACGATGAGGAAGCCTCCGCCGATCCCGAAGAAGCCCGACAGGATTCCGACCGTGAACGCCACGGCGAGCACCTTCGCCGTCGGCATCGGCCCGCATCCCTCGGCCGGCGCGCTATTCATTGCTGGTGTCCGTCGTCAGATGATTTGGGACATTCAGCGGTGTTCAGGAGCGGAGGCTCTGGTCCATCTGGGGTAAGAGGTTAGGCAGCCTGCGCGTGGTGGCGCAAGCGGCGATCCATCAGGGTCTGGCGCTTGATGCGTTCCCGCTCGGCCAGGATCCCTTCGCCGCGTCCGAAGTAGACGTCGGCGGGCGTGAGGTTGCTCAGGCTCTCATGGGCTCGGGCATGGTTGTAGTGTTCGACGAAGGCCGCCACCCGCGCTTCGAGTTCGCCGGGCAAGTAGGCGTGTTCGAGCAGGATGCGGTTCTTGAGCGTCTGGTGCCAACGCTCGATCTTGCCCTGCGTTTGCGGATGGCATGGCGCACCGCGGGTGTGGGTCATGCCCCGAATGCCGAGCCAGTCAGCCAGGTCGCTGGCGACGTAGCTCGGCCCGTTGTCGGAGAGCAGGCGTGGCCGCGGCATCACCCGCGCCTGATCGAGCCCAGCCGCCCCCAGCGCCAGGTCGAGCGTGGCGGTGACGTCGCTGGCCTGCATCGTCGTGCACAGCTTCCACGCCACGATGTAGCGTGAGAAGTCGTCCAGGACCGTCGACAGGTAGTACCAGCCCCAGCCAACGACCTTCAGGTAGGTGAAGTCCGTCTGCCAAAGCTGGTTGGGCGCGGTGGTCTTATCGCGGAACTCGTCGGCGGCCTTGATGACGATATAGGCTGGGCTTGTGATCAGGTCCTGCGATTTGAGTAACCGGTAGACGGTCGCTTCCGAGACGAAGTAGCGACGCTCGTCTGTGAAGCGCACCGCCAGCTCACGCGGGCTGAGTTCAGGCTGCTCCAGAGCCAGGGCAACGATCTGCTCGCGGATCTCTGCAGGTAGACGGTTCCAGACCCGGCTCGGCTGCGAAGGATGGTCCTTCAACGCCTCGGGGCCGCCGCGCTGGTAGGCATCGTACCACCGGTAGAACGTCGAGCGGGTGATGCCGAGCTTGTCCAGGGTGGCACGCACCGGCAGGTGGGATTGCTCGACGAGCCGGATGATCTCCAGCTTCTCGGGGGCCGGGTACCTCATGCCTCGTCGCCCCCAGCCCCGCTCATGCTTTTTTTAAGCAGACGGTTCTCCAGCACGAGATCAGCCACGACCTCCTTCAGCGCCCCCGTCTCGCGGCGCAGATCCCGCACCTCGTCCGTCGTTGCCGCGCGCGCCGTGTCGCCAGACAGGCGCTTCTTGCCCGCCTCTAGGAACTCCTTGGACCAGCCGTAGTACATCGAGGCGGCGATCCCCTCGCGCCGGCACAGCTCGGCGATGCTGTCCTCGCCGCGCAAGCCTTCCAGCACCACACGGATCTTCTCCTCGGACGAGAACTGTCGACGTGTGGCCCGGCGGATGTCCTTGATCACCGCTTCTGCCGGCTTCTTGGCCGGTCCGGATGTCTGCTTCATCTTCGCTCCTCAGGGGCTACGATGAACCAGCCATCCTCCGTTCGTGAAGACCCTCAATCTGTCCCACAGGTGCTGACGTCGGACAGCAAAAACCGCCCGAAGGCGGCTTTGCTAACTGGCTGTTGTGGTTGGATTAAATTGGAGCGGGCGAAGGGATTCGAACCCTCGACCCCAACCTTGGCAAGGCTCTCACCCCGCCTCCGATCCTCTAGGCGCGGACGCCGGCCCCGTCAATTCCCATGCAACGCCGTTCAATCCCGCGCACCGCCCTTCCCCGCCATGCGAGCCCGAATTCCGAATTGCGGGGCCATTCCGGGGCCACGGCTAGTCCTCCTGGATATCCAGGAATTCGCGTGCGGTCCTACCCTCGACGATGGTGACGTTGCGGGTGTCGACCCAGCACCCCTCCCCGTCGGCGCCCTTGCGGAACTCGCTCATCGCGTAGGTCTCGGGCTCGGCCTCCCAGAAGCGCGTCAGCACGCCGCCCGAGCGGCGGTAGAACAGGAACGGCAGGACGGTGTCGTCCTTGATCGGCACCAGGCAGTCCCCGCACTCGTAGAGCCCGTCCCTCGGGACCGGGGGGGCGTCGGCCTTCGCGGCGGCGTCGATCCGGACAGTGGCGTTCATGTCGATGGTCCTCTCTGTTGAGCCTGCTGCCCGTGCGAGGCCGGTGGTCTCCGCTCCCGAAGGCGGGCACCGGCCCCGAGGCGGGCGTCAGGCGGATCGTGTCGGCGACTAGGCCGCCGCCGCAGCCTTCTGGTAGGCCGAGCTCGTGTGCCCGTAGACTTTGAGAACCATCGAGAGGCCCATCCCGAGGTACTCGGACACCTCGACCGGCGTGACGCCGGCGCGGAGCATCAGCGTGGCTCGCGTGTGCCTGAGCGCGTGGGGGGTGGGCCACCCGAGCTCGTCGGCGTCGCCCTCGTCCTCCTCGGGCATGTAGCCCTCCTCCTCGTCGGCCAGGTCGGCAGCGAGGCCGGCCGCCAGGTCCGAGACCCGGTACGTCCCGTCGATCTCGCGCCGGTCGAGGCAGGCCCGGATCGCCGCCATCCGGAACCCCTTCGACACGCGCTTCACGGTCGCGCCGTTCCGGTGGACGACGCGGGACACGCCGGCCGCCAGGTCCTCGTCGCGCCACTCCTTCAGGAGGGGCAGGAGGCGGTCGTGGATCCTACACGGGGGCTGCCTCTTGCGGGACGCCGGCGCCTCGGGGCCTTCGCGGTGCAGGGTCACCGTCGGGAAGTCGACGTACCCGGCGGTGCGGTGCTTGCGCCAGCGCAGGTCGAGGACGGCCGCGCTACGGGTGCCCGAGTAGAACGCGATCTGAAGGAATCGCTCAAGCTGCGTGCCGGGCTCCGTGCGCAGGCCCTCGATGCGTTCCCAGTACGGCTCGCGCGTGGCGACGTCGGAGGACAGCCACCGGAAGCCCTGCGCGGCCTTGAGTAGCCGCTCGAACTCAACCTCGGTCAGCCAATCGGCGTGGGCCTTGCCCTGCGCCGGCAGTTCGAGGACGGGGACGGACGAAAGGTTGAATTCCCTGTGCCAGGCGTTGATCGCCGCAGACAGGGTCCCGAGCTCGCGCCGGGCCGTCGCCGGCTGGACCTTCTTGGACACTTTCCACCCCGGCTTCGTGTACGTCTCGGCCGTGCGCTGGGCGACGTACTCGCGGCACACCGATCCCCGGATCCCGGCGAGGGTCGTGCCCTTCAGGATGCGGAGCAGGTGGACGATGTGCTGGCCGACCAGCTGCGCGTTCTTGGTGCCCTCCATCCGGGCGCCGTAGAACGTGAGGCAGGCGGCAACCGAGATGAGCCGAGGGTTTGAATTCGACGGATCGTCGTGATCCGGCGCCGCCATGAGGCGCTCGCGGTTCAGCCGCGCTTGCTCCGCGATGTGGAGGGCGAGTTCCTCTTGAGCCTTCCCGCGAGCAGCAAGGCCGTGCTGAGTTCGTCGCTTGTAGCGCTCTCCGTCGATGTGGTCTGCGATCGCCCAGACTTTCCGCTTCCGGTCGAAGACGAGGCGGGCAGGTTGCTTTGGTCTAGCCATGAGTTCTTCCAGTCGATCAGATGCTGCCGTGTGACGAGGATCGCGTGCCCGGGGCACATCGATTTCAATCGATGCGGCGGGTCGGCACGCGTCGCGGCACGCAGCTGAGCGACGGAGAAGACGGGGAACCCGAAGGCGTCGAGGACCTCTGGAGCCCACGCGGCGGCCTCCAAGGACAGGAGGGTGTCGAGCTCGGCACGGGCGGCCTGCGCGCCTGCGCCCGCGCTGAGGTCGAAGGGACCGAGGAAGAATTGGTACGTCATCCAGGGACTCTGAATCGATCGATTCGCGACCGCAACGCTCAATGGTACGCTCGGTTAACGGGAACGCCAGTTGTCCACCTGGGCCGCGAAGTCGAGGCCAGGAAAACCTCAACTACATCGTCAGCCTCAGCTTGCCCGCCGGCCCGGCCGCTGGCACGTTGAGCCCATCAGGAGACCGACCGTGAAATTCTTGCGCGCCCCGACCCCGACGACCTGATCCCGGAGAGCCGCGCTGCGCCTCCGTTCTGGAGGCCTTCATGCCCGTCACCTGGTTCACCGCCGATTCCCACTTCCACCACGCCGGCATGATGTCCGAGCGGATGCACAGCAGGCGCTCGTTCCCCTCCGTCGAGGCGATGAACGAGCACCTGATCGCCAGCTGGAACGCGGTCGTCGGCCGGGGCGACACTGTCTGGCACCTCGGGGATTTCGCGTACAAGGCGTCGCTGGCCGAGGCGCAGGCGGTGTTCAGCCGCCTCAACGGCCGGAAGCTCCTGATCCGGGGCAACCACGACAAGGTCGGCGAGCGCCTACCTTGGGATGGCCCCGTCCGCGACGTCGCCCAGATCCACGTGCAGGATCCCGGCATGGCGAAGCCGGTCGCTCTGTGGCTGTCCCACTACGCGCACCGATCGTGGCCACGGCAGCACAAGGGGTGTCTTCACCTGTACGGCCACTCGCACGGCGCGCTGGCGCCGACCGCCACGAGCCTGGACGTAGGCGTGGACTGTTGGGACCTCGCCCCCGTCGCGCTGCCCCAGATCCTGGAGCGCCTCGCCGAGGCGGCGGCGCGCGAGGGGGACGCGTCGTGACGTGCTCGGACGGCGACCTGCCGGCCGCGGCGGTCACGTGCCGGCGATGCGGGACCGTCGGCGTCGCCGTCTCGGAGGCCGTGGCCGGCGCCCGGATCGAGGCGGCCGCAGCACGGGGCGAGGACCTGGCGCGCGAGGACTTCCTGTGCCGCTGCGGCGGCGAGGCGTTCCGGCCGGCCCGGCCCGAGGACGCCCCCGTCGGCGCGGCGCTCTACGCCGTCGTGGCGGACCGTCCCGCGAGGGCGGTGACGCCGGCGAGGCTCGGGCTCACGATCCGGGAGCGGGCGTCGATCGGCTGGTGACGGCCGCCTGTAACGGCGGCACCGGGATCAGTAACGAGAAACCGAAGGGCGGGAGGTACACGGCCCCCCCTGGCAAGCCTATGCGGCGACAGGCGGATTTTGAGCGTGCACACTTTTAAGCACAGCAAGGGGCGACGGCGTGCCGTAGTCGGGCTGCGGACCGACGTCGATGCCCGCCTTCAACGCGGCATGGGCCAGCGCCCGCTGCCACGCCTGCATCGCGCGCCGGTATTCCCAGTCGCGGAGATCGTCAGGGGTCGGGTGTGCGGCCGCCTCCAGGTCGGCCCTCGTCGGCAGCGGCGTCCCGTATCGGGCGTGGGCCTCGACGCCACGCCGGGCGACTTCGCGGACGCGCTCAGCGAGCCCGGCGTGGCCTACGCAGGAGACGAGACCGATCAGGTGCAGCCGGGCAACGACGGCGCCCGCGATGGCTTCGGCCGCCGTGTCCGCGGGATAGTCGATGGGCGGACCGTTCACCGATCGCCCCTGTAGTAGTCCGTCTTCGGGCGGGTCTCGTCGGCGAGGCTCTGGAGCTCGGCGCGCAACGCGATCGCCTCGGCGAGCAGCGGGGAGGCGCTGTACTTCGGGTCGTCGACCATGCCCATGCGGCTCGCCCAGCCGCAGAGGCCGGCGTGCCGGAATCCCCACGCTCGCGGCGAGACGTATGCCCTGCCCGGCCTCTCGCCCGGCGCCAGCGGATGATCGTCGCGGAGCTCGACGATCGCGCGACGGAGCTCGACGACGGCCTTCGCGAGATCGTCGAGCGGGTCGCCCGGCGCCGGCCACGACGGCACCTCAGCCCCGGCCTCCTTCAGGATCGCCAAGGCCTTCTCCCCGCTGGGACCGAGCCCGCCGCCCTCGGTGACGATGCGTCGGATGTCGTCGACTAGGCGGTCGTCTCCATCGACGCGGGCGTAGCCCCTGAAGGCGGATGGGCCGATGCGGAACGCCTGCCCGTCCTTCAGGCCGAGGTGGTGAGGGTGCGGTGTGGTCATCGGCGGGGATCCTTCCGGAGCTCGGGGACGAAGGGGACGAAGAATGCCTCGCCGTCGTGGACGCGGACGAGGTAGGTGCGAGGCGCCTGGCCGGGGCCGGTGCGGTCCCGGACGATCGCGCCGTCCCGGACCGCGCCGGGATCCGTCCGCAGCGGGATCGCCGCGACGGCGGCGCGGAGGCGGCCGCGGGCGGTCATCCGCACAGGCAGTTCAGGCAGACGACGACGTCAGGGCGCTGCTCCAGGACGACGCCCTCGTCGTAGTCCAGCACCTCGTTGCAGCACGGGCACTGGAACGCGGGCTCGGGCGTGTCGTCGTCATCGCGGTTGCGGTCGAGGTCTTCGATGTAGCGGCGCATCAGTCGTCGTCCCCGTCATCGAACGGGCCGTACTGGCACCAGATCGCGTCTACATCCTCGTCGGACATCGCCTCGATCGCCTCCTTGAAGGCGGGGACCGCCACGAGGATCCGCAGCTTGGCCTCCGCCGCTTCGTCCTCGGCCCAAAGCTCGTCGTAGCGGTGCTCGTGGCAGCGCGTGAGGTCGTGGCCGACCCTGGCCGTCGTCGCGCGCATCTCCTGCCCGAGGACGGCAGCGAAGCGGCACACCTGCTCGGCGAGGGCCCCCTGCCCGGACGCGACCGCGGCGGCGTGGGCCTCGACCAGGGCCTGGGGGTCGTCGTGGTCGATGAGGCCCGTCATCAGGGCGGGGACGGCCGTATCGGTGGACTGCTGGATCATGAGGGTCTCTCCTTCAGGTTGGGGTGACGGGACGGGCCGATGGGATCCGCCGCGGCGGGGGCAGCCCCGGGCGTGGCTTGCTCCGGGCGGTGCCCTCGTCATGCGGGGCCGGCTCCGGCGCCGAGGCAGCCGCGACGAGGGATTCGTAGATCGCGATGGCGGTCAGCATCGCGGCGGTGACGTCCCGATCCGCCGCCGCGATCGCATCGCGCAGGGCGATCGAGGGGTGATCCGCCAGGGTGTCCCGGACGGCGAGGCGGGAGCGGACGAGCTGGTCGCGTAGGGCCTGCCCGCGGAGCGTGGCGAGGACCTCCGTCATCGGGGCCTCCCGGCGCGGGCGCGCTCATGCTGGCGGTACCAGGGCTCGCCGCCTCGGTTGCTACTCCGCCTGAACTCCACCGCCGGCAGCGTCTCGACGATGGAGGCCGGCTGCGGGTCGCGCTCGATACCGCGGACCAGTTCGGTGACGGCCTCCCCGAACATGACCCCGAGGGCCTCCACGATGGGGGCGAAATGCCGGAAGGTGACTTCAACCGTCTCGGTCAGCTCGGTGACGATCTGCCCGATCGGGCGCTCCATCGCGCCGAGGGAGAGATCGAGGTCGACCCAGCTATCGCCCCCTTGTCCGACACCGTCCTGACTATGGGAGCCGGCCCGGACGGGGCGGCGGTAGAACACCGTCCCGGGGCCGATCGTGTACTCAGATGCCAAGCCATCGGGTCTCACACGCTTGGCCGCGAGGCTCGTCTGCCCGTCCTCGGCCCGGTAAAGCCAGCGCGGCAGCCGGAACGGGTGACCGGGCGGGGCGAAGAAGCCGACGAGCGTCTCGAAGGCCGGCGCGGTCTCGGGTTCCGGGCGCTCGTTCTCCGGGCCATGGACTTGGCAGAATCCGTTGGATGCCACCTCGACGGTGACCTTCGACCGGCCGTCGGCATCGCGGAGGGACCAGATCCCGGTCGCCGGGCCCTGGTGCTCTCCGGTCCAGGCGTGGCGATCGTAAGCTCGGGAGCCGACGCAGTGGCCCATGACGACGCCCTCGCGATCGAGGGCCCCCTTCGTCACAAGCTGCGTCCAGTACCAGCCTTCGATACGGGAGACCGGGAGGTAGTTGGCCGTCCCGCGGTCGCCGGCGATGCCGTCCTCCCGCATCGCGGCAAGGCGTTCGTGCCAGCGCCCGGCATGCACGACGGCTTGGTCCCACGTCACACGCGGGAGCTTGGCGAGCATGCGGGGATCGGAATCCTCCAGCGACGCTAGCCAGTCGAAGACCTGTCCGCACGCGACTGGGTAGTGCGTCTCCATCGCACCGACGACGCTCTCGCCGCGCCGATGACCCGCGAGTACGGCGGCCTGGCTTGCGCGGGCGCGCTTCACGGCATCGACAAGGATCGGCGATGCATCGGTCCTGTGAAAGGCACGCGGGAGGCGGAGCGACGTGAAATCGGGATCGGTCGACATATCCGCCCAGGGGTACGGGAGGATCGTGAGCGGCCCGACGCGGACACCGGCGCCGGGCATCCGCCGCACGATCCACGCCTGGGTGCGGGGATCGCTGAGGTGCTCAACGGCCGATTCGGCTGCGTTCAGGATGGAGTACGGATACGTGAAATCGAGCATCACGCCGCCCTCCGGAACAACGCGAATCCGGACGAGACGCGCGGTCGGGAGACGGTCGTGCAGATCCTCGCGTGCCCCGGGCACCAAGCCGACCCCTGCTCGACCGCGTGCCCGCAGCACGAGCTGTCGACCCGGGGGTCCCAGGCGATGTAGCGGCAGGCGCTCGCCCCGATCTCCGTGATCGCCACGCGCCGGGATTCGGGTAGCTCGGACGGCCGCGGGGCCGGGCGGGCGACGAGAACCGCGGCGGGCTTCGGCGCCGGCTTGGGCTTCACGACGGTGGCGGGGTCGCGCTTGGCCTTGGGCTTTCCCTTCGTGCCCTTCGGCAGCATCACCGGGAGCCGCGGGCCCGCGTGCGAGAGGCCGGCGCGGTGCATCCGGGAAATGATGGCGCGGCGCGAGAACGCCGTCCCGAACTCGGTGTTGACTGCCATCGCGACGTCGGCCGCCGAGGGAGCCGTCGCCCACAGCGCCATGGCGCGCTCGACAGCCGCGGGCGACCACCTGGCGGGGCCGGTCGGCAGGGTGGCCGTCGGAGCGGCGAGGCGTTCGATCATCCCGCTCACGACCGCACCTCCGCCCCCTCGGCCTCGTCGTAGGCGTGCTCCAGGCGCACGAGGCCGAGGGGGCGGAGGACCGCCGCCCCCGGCTCCCGCCGGCCATGAACGACGTCTCCGAGATACGTGGGCGACACGCCGTGCCTGCGCCCCCATGCAGTGGCACCGCCCACCTGATCCATGCGCTCCCGGAGGCGCTGTCGAACCTGCTCCGTCGTCAACATCTTCGTTCTCCCCGTGACAGGGCACAAACTGATGCAACGGTGCCAGCAACGCTAGGTGCGCGGATGAGCGTTTTTCGGGTAAATTCTTGTCAAGACCCGCGAGGGTGCTCGGTTAACGGCATCCGATTGACACCGTTGAACGTGGTTCAATTGGAGGAGGTAACGAGTTTGCCAAAGGTTTTCCTGGGAGAAACGCGCAACGGCGGTTTTCCACAGGCGCCACCAGGTATGCGTAGATTTTCAGCCTCGAAATGAGCGGTGCTTCTTGATGTCGCATCCGCGCATTAGCGAATCGGCGCGGTGGTAACCTGTGGACAATCCAACATCACGAAAGGCCGCCCGTGCCCCCCATCGATTTCGGCATCGTCTGGACCGACCGCGGCATCCACCGCCGCTACGGCCACGACCTGCGCCTGTTCACCGGCCCGGACCCGCTCTCCTCCCCGCTGGCGTTCTCCGACGCGTGGAAGGCCAACCGCGGCGCCCTGGAGGCCGCGGGCTTCACGTGGACATCGAAGCTGGACGGCGGATTCGTGCAGATCTGCTGGTGGGAGATCGCCGACGCAGCGTCGATCGACGCGGTGGCCCTGCAGGCGATCGTCGACGGCGCCTTCGCCGTGGCCGAGGCGGCACGCGTCGCGAAGGCGCAGACGGAGTGGGCCCGGTGGATGCGGGAGCTCGCCGACCACGCCGAGCAGGCGGCGCCGATTCGCGCCGAACTCGGCCGCCTGCTGCGCGACCATCCATGGAAGCTCGGGCGCAGCCTACGCGAGGCCCGGGAGATCCTGGCCCAGCCGGATTGGGGCGCATCGGCCGTCGACCAGGCGGGTCGCTACGTCCGGTCCGCGAAGGCGAACGCGGATCGGGCCGAGGCCCGGCTCGCCAAGCCCACGAAGGCTGCGTGGTTCGCCCGGGCCGCATGCCCGGACGTGCGCGTCGCCGCCCACCAGGCGACCCGCTACATCAGCGCCCTCGATGCGGACTGGGCGGCCGAGCGGAACGGGCAAGGCTGGTCGATGGCGACGTGTTGGGCGGGGCACACGCTTTCGGACAAGGCCGCCCTGGACCAGGCCGAGGCCGCCCACGCCCTGGAGCTCCTGCATGGGCACCGCGGGCAGCTGACCGACGAGATGGCGATCGCGTGCTTCGGGTCGGCCCCCATCCGGAGGAAGGCCCGTCGCCCGGTCGATGACGCTGGTCCCTTTCTGGCCGGTGCGGGATCCTGATGGCGGGACACATAAAGGGAGAGCGGACCATGGACGAGACCACGACGACGACGCCGGTGTCGATGACGGAGGCTGCGCTGACGGCGCTCCGCGCGATGCTGGAGGCGTTCTACGAGATGGCTCTGCTGCTCGTGGCGCTCCTGCTCTGGCCGCTGCGCTGGGCCGGGATCGTCCCGCCGCGCGACGCGAGGGACGTGGCGCGGGAGACCCTGGCGGCGGACGACGGCATCATCGATCAGGCCGTCGCGGACGACGAGCCGGCCCCGCTGGGGGAACTGGTCCGGAGGCACGCGATGGCGAGGCGGTGGGCCCCGGCGCCGGGAGCCCCCGAGCTCGCGCCGCTGCCGCCGCTCGTCGCGAGCTGGCTCGATCGGATGGACGCCGCGCAGCTGAAGACGCTGACGAGCGGCGTTCAGACATCCAGCATCGAGCGGCACCTGCTCGCCGGGGCGGCCGGCCATCTGGCGAGCACGCTAGGGGCTTGCACCGCGGAGGACATCCGGGCCCGTCCGATCCGCACGAGAGCCCCGGAGCCGGCGCCCATCGAGCCCGCGCGGATCGAGCCGGCCGACGAGCTGACGCTGGAGCAGATGTTGGAGATGTGCGGCGTCGACCCAGAGACCCTAGCCTACCGCTAGGGTCTCAACGCCGCGACGACGTCCAGCCCGCCGGTCCCCCCGGCGGGCTTTTTCATGCCCGCGCGAGGCGCTGGCGGACCACGCTGGCGAACCGTGCGAGCGCACCCTCGGCCTTGTCGGCACGCTGGTTCGCGGCGGCGAGCTCCAGCCCCAGGGCGACGCTGTCCCGGCGGGCTTGGGCGGCCTCGGCCTGCGCGTGGGCGACGAGCCGGCGGAGGCGGTGGACCTCGTCGGCGAGGGCCTCGGCGGCGGACAGGTCGTTCAGCCGACGGAGGTCGCGACGGGCGGCATGGCCCCGTGCGGCGCCGACGATGAGGCCGGCCATCTGCAGACCCCGGCCCGAGACGTCTCCGGTGAGGTGGGCGGCGTGGGACATGGGGGCTCTCTCCAGGCGGGGCGATCTCTCCCGTCCAGAAGGCACCTGGGCTGGGGCGGCCGTCAAGAATCCCTCGCCCCTTAACCAGCATTATCCCTGGGCTTCAGTTAAGGCCACCAAACGCATCTAAGCTTTCTAGATGCCTTTCGACGTTCCCCCGTTACTTCATTCCAGTGAAACGTCGAAGTCAAACGGCGGCCGCGTCACGGTGTGACGCGTTCCCCCTCTCCGGAGCGGGCGGGACAAGGAGACGGAGCCGCATCGCCTCGGAGACGGCCTTCCCGTCGTAGGGGACAGCACCGTCCGGAGCCGCCGACCTGCGCGCCTTGGCCTGGAGATATTGCGTGGCAAGGACGAGGATCGACATCGGATCGATCGGCCGGAGGAGGCTGTCGTCATGGCGCAGGAGGAACACGCGCATCGCGTCGACGATCGCCTTGTCGAGGGCCTCCGGCTCCGGCACGCCGGCGGTCCGACGGCGCTCGCGTAGCTCGCGTTGGCGGTCGGCACCAAGGCGCCGGCGCCTGGAGATACGGGCCGCGCCGGTGCAACGGCGGGGGGATTTAGGTTCGGGGGTGGGGATTGAGGTCTGCATGACGACATCGTGCCATGGCCGCATGCATGAAAGAGCATCACGCGTGACGCGAAATCTCACGGGGGCGGCGATTAATAACGCGAATGCCCTTGTGCCTTACCCTGTGCACACAATTCGGCACGACGTCAGCCCGAGGTCGGGCCATCGATACCTTCGCCTTCAGGCTGGCTCAAAGGCGACGATCGCCCTCATTCCCTGGGGGACGAGGATGGCCTCGACGCGATGGCCGAGGCTGGCCGAGACGGCGCACAACCGGTCGAGATCCCAGCGCGCCAGGTCGCCCGATCGGAGCGCGGTCCGGACCTTCGGCGACGCCATCCCCACGGCGTAGCGCGCGACGGACGGGGTGCGTTCCTCGACGCGGGCGACGGCCTCGGGCATGGCGGCGTCGAGGATCGGGAGGAGCTGGCCGGCGAGCCCCGCCCGGGCGACGTCGGCGGCCTCGCGCCCTGCCGCCGCATCGTGCCGCGCGATGAGGTCGGTGCCCGAGACCCTCAGCTTGCGGCGGGTCGCCAACAGCTCGCGGGACACCGAGGCTCGGAACGCCTCGGCCTCGGGGTAAGGACGGCTTGCTCGATTTGGGTAAGCGGATCGACGTCGGACAAAGGGGCTCTCGCTAGAGCGGCATCCGATCAGGCTGAATCAATAGGGTTTACCACTCGGAGCGTGATGTGATTCTCTTGGCGGCTTTTGCAGGAGAGCCGCATGGCATCAGCTCTATCCGTCGATCTGCGCGCGCGTGTC